>JAOUEE010000305.1 GCA_029858875.1 Acidimicrobiia bacterium | reverse complement strand
CGGAGCTGGTTCTTCATGGCCGCCAACACCAACAAGGCCGGGGTCACCCTCGACCTCAACACCGAGGCCGGGCGGGAGCTGTTCCTGGCCCTGGCCGCCGACTGCGACGTCGTGGTCGAGAACTTCACCCCACGGGTGTTCGACGGCTTCGGCATCGGCTGGGACGAGATCCATGCCGCCAACCCCCGCACCATCCTCGTGCGGATGCCCGCCTTCGGCCTGAACGGCCCCTGGCGCGACCGCCCCGGTTTCGCCCAGACGATGGAGCAGGTCACCGGGCTGGCGTGGGTGACCGGGTTCGCCGAGGACCAGCCCCGCATCCAGCGCGGGCCCTGTGATCCCAACGCCGGGACCCACGCCGCCTTCGCCCTACTGGTGGCGCTGGCCCGTCGCGACCGAACCGGGTACGGCTGCCTGGTCGAGTCGCCCATGGTGGAGGCCGCGCTCAACATCGCCGCCGAGCAGGTGGTGGAGTACAGCGCATACGGCACGGTGCTCCAACGCGAAGGCAATCGCAGTCCCCACGCCGCGCCACAGAACCTGTATCCCACGACCGACGGTGATCGGCGGCCGGTGGCCGTGTCGGTGTCCGACGATCACCAATGGCGGGCTCTGTGCCGCGTGGTGGGCCGGGACGACTGGCTGTCCGATCCGGGTCTGGCCACTCACCACCAGCGACGGGGCCGCCTCGACGAGTTGGACGACGGCATCGCGGCGTGGTGCGCCGACCGCTCCACCGACGACGTGGTCGAACGCCTGGTGGAGGCGGGCGTACCCGCCGCGCCGCTGGCCGACTCCCGCTTGTCCACGCTCCATCCCCAGTTCCGGTACCGGGGATTCGCCGAGGTCGTCGAGCACCCGCTGGTGGGAACCGTGTCGGTGCCGGCCCTGCCGTTCCGATGCAGCGGGGTGCTGCGCTGGATCCGATCGCCGGCCCCCATGCTCGGTCAGCACAACGCCGAGGTGCTGGCCCGCGTCGGGGTCGACGCCGATCGCCTGGCCCGGCTGGAGGCCGACGGCGTGGTGGGCCAGCGCCCGACCGGCCTCTGATCGCATGCGGCGATCGACCGGCGTCGGTGGTACGAAGGAGTCCATGAGCATCGATACCGCCGAGCGATACACCATCATCTCGTCGGACTGTCACGCCGGTGCCGATCACGCCACCTACCGGGACTATCTCGACACGCGCTGGCACGATGACTTCGACGCCTGGCGAGGCGAGTACACCAACCCGTTCAAGGACCTCCAGGAGGCCGACAAGGGCAAGCGTCGGAACTGGGACGACGAGCTACGGGTCAGCGAGCAGAACGCCGATGGGATCGTGGCCGAGATCACGTTCCCCAACACGGTGCCCCCGTTCTTCCCCACGGGCACCCTGATCGCCTATCCGCCCAAGGAGCGGGCCGACTACGAGCGCCGGCGGGCCGGCGTCCAGGCCCACAACCGGTGGCTGGCCGACTGGTGTGGCCGTTTCCCCGCTCGGCGTCGAGGCGTGGCCCAGATCTTCCTCAACGACGTCGACGAGACCGTCGCCGACATCCGCACCGCCCACCGGTTGGGGCTGCGCAGCATCCTGTTGCCGTCGGTGCCGCCCGATCAGGGGATCCCCGCCCTCTTCGAGGACTGCTACCGCCCGGTGTGGGCCGTGTGCCAGGAGCTGGGCATGGTGGTCACCGCCCACGCGGGCAACGGGGCCCCCGACTACGCCGAACACGACTCGGCCGGGATGATCTTCATCCAGGAGGTGCCGTTCTTCTCCAACCGCACCCTCTGGCATCTCATCCTGTCGGGCGTCTTCGAGCAGTTCCCCGGGCTCAAGCTGGTGATGACCGAACAGGGGGTGGGCTGGGTGCCCGACACCCTCCGCCGGCTCGACGGGCTGTACATGCAGGGAAAGGCCACCGGCCGCATCGGTGAGCTGGGTTTCCCCTCCGACGACCGGCTGGCCATGAAGCCCAGCGAGTACTTCGACCGCAATGTCTGGATCGGGGCCAGCTTCCCGGGTCCGCGTGAGGCCGCGGCCATCCGCAAGATCGGCGCCCACAAGGCGATGTGGGGCAGCGACTACCCCCACCACGAGGGCACCCCGCCCTACTCCAGGGAGGCGCTCCGCTTGTCGTTCCACGACTGGGACGAAGCCGATCTGCGCAAGATCCTCAGCGAGAACGCGGCCCTGGTCTACGGGTTCGACCTGGACGTGCTCGATCCGCTCGGTGCCGAGTTCGGGCCCACGGTCGACGAGGTGAAGGTCCCCCTCGACGCCAAGCCGGAGAGGGCGACCAGCCCCGCGTTCTTCTGATGCCGTTCACGTTGCGGCGGCCGGCCGCCCGGGTGGTGTTGCTCGACCGCGAGGGGCGGGTGTTCCTGATGCAGGCCCGCGATCCGGCCGATCCCCGCAAGGGAGAGTGGTGGGAGATCCCGGGCGGGGGGATCGATCCCGGCGAGGACAGCGCCACCGCCGGGTTGCGAGAGGTCTACGAGGAGACGGGCATCGAGAACGTCGAGATGGGTCCCTGCGTGTGGGTCCAGGAGGTGGAGTTCGACTTCGGCGGGTACCACTTCGAGTCCGACGAGCGCATACACGTCGCCTGGTGTGACGGCGGCCGATACAACCCGCGGGGACTCGAGATGCTGGAGGCCATGGCCTTCCTCGGGGCCAAGTGGTGGGGTCTGGACGAGCTGCTCGCCACCGAGTTCCCCACCCTGCCGCCCCGGCTGCGCGAGCTGTTGCCCCCCCTGGTTGCCGGTGACCTGCCCACCGAGCCGATCGACATATCGCCCACCGGCTGAGCCGGTGCCGTTCAGCGGGGTCGCTCGCCCCGGAGACCGGCCCACACCAGCTCGCCGACCAGCTCGACCAGGGCATCGACATCGGGCGGTTGCTCGGCGTCCAGGCAGTAGCGCACGGCGCCTTCACAGAGCCCCACGATCCCGTGGGCGATGACCCGCCGGCCGGTGCGGTCCACACCGGCGATGTCGATCTGCTCGCTGATGCGCAGGGCGAGGTTGTGCTCGAGACCGCGGCGCTCGGCCGCGAAGTCCGGTTCGCCCAGCACCCCGTCGCCGAACACCATGCCGAAGCTGTGGCGATGATCCTCGAAGTACCGGAAGTAGGCCCGCAACGCGTTCTCGATCATGAGGCGGGGATCCAGGTCGGTGTCGAGGGCATCGCCCACGACCGTCTCCACCTCGGCCCCCACCGTGCGCAGCAGCTCCAGGAAGAGCTCGTGCTTGGAGTCGAAGTGTTGATACACGACGGGTTTGGTGACGCCGGCTGCCTTGGCGATGTCGTTCATGGACGCACCGTGGTAGCCCTCGGTGCCGAAGGTCTGGGCCGCCACCACCAGCAGCTGGCGGCGCCGCTCGGTCGCCGGTAGCCGGGTGGTCACAGCGCTCCCTGCTCGCGCTCGCGGTCCTCGCGCTCGGCCGCTTTCACGCCGTAGCCGAACACGATGGCCGGGGCGAGCACGACCGAGCCCACGACGAGACAGATCACGATGACCGTCACGATGCCGTCGGAGAAGTCGACGATCGCACCGACGGCGAAGGCCGCGATGGCCACGCCGAACAGCAGGTAGCCGAGTCGTTGGCCCAGGCTCACGGCCCGGGCGATACGGGCCCGACGCAGGAGGACGGGGTCGGCGGTCACGGCATCCATCCTGCCGCGTCCAGCAGCGAGGCGAGCAGTTCGGACATGCGGGCCAGCGAGAAGTGTCGGCGGGCCAGGTCCTGGTTGTGGTCCAGGAGTGCCGGGTCGGGTCGGTCGAGGAAGGCCTTGATCGGCGCCGCGTCGTCAGCGGAGAACCAACGAAAGCCCAGGTCGGCCAGCTCCCGGCCCACCGGATAGCTGCCCACGGCCACCGGTCGGCGGTGCAACGCCGCTTCGATGGGCGGGTTCCCGAATCCCTCCCACGTGGACGGGAAGGCGATCAGGTCGGCGGCCGCGTAGACGTCCTCGATGGGCCGGTGGGAGCGGTGGATCCAGCGGCCCGGCGCCCGAGCCAACGCACGGTCGAGCTCGGCTTGGTAGTCCTCTTCGGCCCGACCCGGCAACCAGTACGTCGCACCGAGATCAGCGGACAGGGCCAGGGCGGCGGGGATGTTCTTGCGGGCGATGGCGCGGACCGGGTGAGCGACGAGCACGGTGTGGCGATCGAGACCGAGCAAAGATCGGGTCTTCTCACGGTCGCCGGGTGGCGGGTCCGGGTCGAACCCGTTGTAGATGGTCACCGAGTCGATGCCGCGCTGGGCCATCTCGCGGCGGGTGAGCTCGTTGATGGTGACGTGGCGCCAGGCGGGGTCGTCCACGGGCAGCTCGCGGATGTGGGCGAAGCGCTCCCGTTGCCAGGGGGGATCGTGGTGATGCAGCAGGGCCGGGCGGCCCCGTAGGACGTCGGCCACCACGCGGCTGGCGTCGAGACGAAGCGGGATGGTGAGCAGGTTCTCGACCACCACGAGCGCGACGTCGGCCAGCGCGTCGTCCAGGTCGCGACGGGCGGGTGCCACCGTGTCATCGATGGCCAGGCCGGCCACGCGCCGGTCGAC
>JAOUEE010000037.1 GCA_029858875.1 Acidimicrobiia bacterium | reverse complement strand
GCCCGGTGAGTCCCAGCTTGGACACCATGGTGTCGGCTGCCCCGGCGGCCACCGACCCGCCGAACGCGAACTGCATGTCCTCCCAGCGCACCCCGGCGTCGGCCACGGCCCGACGCACCGCGGTGACCCCCTGGTCCATGCCCGACACGCCCTCGTGGCGACCGAACTCGTGCATGCCGATGCCGACGATGGCCACGCCGCTCATGATGACGCTCCCACCGGCGCGAAGGCGAAGGTGACCACGTCGTTGCCGTCCTCATCCGTGCACAGGGGCACCGTCACCAGTTCCATCTCCATGCCGATCTCCAATCGGTCGGGGTCGGACTCGGTGAGGCGGGCCTCCACCTTCACCTGCCCGGCCAGTTCCACGTAACCCACCCCGAAGGGCTCGAAGTCCTCCACAGCACCGGCGTAGGGCGGCGCCTTTGGCGCGAAGCCCTGGATGGTCCACGTCCACAGGGTGCCCCGTGGCTCGAGCTGCACCTCCGTGGTGTCGGTGCCGGTGCAGCGTGGGCACCCCTCCTGGGCCGGGAACATGTGGTTCCCGCACTCGTTGCATCGACTGCCGATGAGGCGGGGGCCCTCGGGCGTCTCGGTGAGGACGCCTTCGGCGACGGACACGACGTTGCTCATCCGGCCACGCTAAGTCGGAATTGACCGAGCGATCAATTAGCGCCGTCGGGCTCGGCCTCGCCGGTCATTGTCCGCCGCTGATGTTGAGGATCTGGCCGGTGACCCATGCCGCTGCGGGCGAGGCCAGGTAGAGCGCGGCCTGACCGAGGTCGTCGGGCGTGCCCACCCGGCCCATGGGGATGTGGCGACCCAGGCCCTGGGCCTGCTCGTCGTCGAGGCCGAGGGCGGTCTTCATGATCTCGGTCGGCACCACACCCGGGGCGATGCCGTTGACCCGGATGCGGGGGGCCAGCTCGCGGGCCATGGTCTGGGTCAGCGAGTTGGTGGCCGCCTTGGCCGCCGCGTAGTGACCCGACCCGGGTACCGGTCCGTATGCCGCCATCGACGAGATGTTGATGATGCAGCCGCCGTCGGCCAGGCGGGCGACGGCGGCCACCGAGGCCTCCCAGATGGCGGTCAGGTTGAGGGCCATGCAGGAATCCCAACTGGCCCGGTCCAGCTCGGTGAGGGGCATCCGGTCGGGTGAGCCGCCCGCATTGTTGACCCAGGTGGTCAGCGAGCCGTAGGTGTCGACCGCGCCATCGGCCAGCGCCGACAACGCCCTCGGGTCGGTGACATCGGTGGTGATGGCCGAGGCCTGGCCGCCTGCTGCGTCGATCTCGCCCGCCACCCGCTCGATCTCGGCCGTCCGTCGGGCGGCCACCACCACGGCAGCCCCCGCGGCGGCCAAGGTCTTGGCGATGCCCTCGCCGATGCCGCGCCCGGCGCCGGTGACGACGGCGACGTGATCGGTCAGGTCGAATGTGTTGGATCCCATCCGCGCAGCCTCGCACAGACCGGCGCCGACATGACACGATCGGGGCCATGACCAGCTACGGACTCGAAGCGCTGCGCGCCATCCACCTGGACGAGGTCTCTCCCGTCCTGCACTCGCTCACCGCCGAGGAGTGGGCTGCGCCCAGCGCGTGCGCGGGCTGGCGGACGCAGGACGTCGTGGCCCACATCACCACCAACATGAAGTTGTTCGTCGACCCCGACCCCCAGCCCGACGATGGCGGTGAACCACCGGGCATCGAGGCCATGCAGGACGCCCTGGTCGACGCCCGCCGTGACTGGTCGTCCGAGCAGATCCTGGCCGAGTACGACCAGCTCCTCGAGCCCTGGCTGGGCGCGGTGGCCATGTTCCAGGACGAGCCGATGGCGTCGGCCGAGACCGACCTCGGCCAGCTCGGCACCCATCCCATGCACCGCTTCGCCGACATCTACGCGTTCGACCACCTGTGTCATCTGCGGGTCGACCTGCTGGCGCCGGGCGGATCCGTCGCCCGGGACCTTCCGCCCGTGGACGATCTGCGCATGCGGCCGTCCGTGGAGTGGATGATGGCTGGTCTGCCCGACATGTGTCGCGACGCCCTGGCGGTGGTGACGGCACCCGTGCAACTCGAGCTCACCGGACCGGGGGCCAGCACCTGGCTCATCGGCCCCGGGCCGGAGGTCCACGCGGGAGCCGGCGAGGCCGCGGCCACGGTCACCTCGTCGGCCGAGGACTTCATCCGCTGGGGCACCAAACGCGGCGACTGGCGCCAGTACTGCGAGGTGACCGGAGACCACGCACTGGCCGCCGCCACCCTGGACGCCATCGACATCATCTGATCCGCGCCCTCGGCCCGTTTCGCAGAATTAACCGCGCGGTCAATAATGTGGCGGACATGAGTCCATCACCGGGTATCACCTACCAGCAGCTGCTCGATGGCGACACCCATCCGGTGCCCGACGTCCTGCGGATCGAGCGACCGGCCGATCTCGGCGACGACGACGTGCCCGTCGAGCGGTACGTGTCGCACGATTGGCATCAACGCGAGGTCGAGCGGCTGTGGCGCCGGGTGTGGCAGTTCGCCTGCCGGGAGGAGCACCTGCCCGAGGTCGGGGACCACATCGTGTACGAGATCGTGCGCGACAGCTACCTGGTGATCCGCACGGCGCCCGACGAGATCAAGGCCTATCCCAACGCCTGCCTGCACCGGGGCCGACAACTGAAGGACCACGAAGGTCGGTGCAGCGAGATCCGCTGTCCCTTCCACGGTTTCGCCTGGCGGCTCGACGGCACCCTCCAGGACATCCCGGCCGAATGGGACTTCGGCCACGTGAAGGCCGAGGAGTTCTCGCTGCCCGAAGTGCAGGTCGACACCTGGGCCGGGTTCGTCTTCATCAACCCCGACCCCGGCGCCGAGCCCCTCGCCGACTTCCTGGGCGAGCTGGTGGACCACTACGAGATCTGGAACCTGGCCGACCGCTACGTGGAGGCACACGTGGCCAAGGTGATCCCGGCCAACTGGAAGGTCACCCAGGAGGCGTTCTGTGAGGCGTATCACGTGAACGCCACCCACCCCCAGATCATGCCGTGGGTCGGGGACACCAACACCCAGGTCGACGTGTGGCGCAACTTCTCCCGCGCCATCACGCCCAGTGGCACGCCCAGTCCCCTCATCGACTTCGTCCCCAGCCAGGACGACATGATGCGGGCCATGCTCGATGTCCGTCACGATCAGCAGAGCCCACTGCCCCAGGTGACCGAACAGCAATCGATGCGGGCCATGGCCGCGGCCGGCATGCGGGAACGATTGCGGCCGGTCGTCGGCGACGAACAGGCCGACCGCATCAGCGACGCCGAACTGATGGACAACCTCGACTACACCGTGTTCCCCAACTTCCACCCGTGGGGCGGCTTCAACCGGATCGTCTACCGCTTCCGGCCCAACGGTGACGATCAGCGCTCCTCCATCATGGAGTGCCTGCTGCTGGCGCCCTTCGCCGGTGAGCGCCCGCCGCCCGCCCCGGTGCACTGGCTGGAGGAGCACGAGACGTTCACCGACGCCCACGAGCTGGGTGGGCTGGCCAAGGTGTTCGACCAGGATCTGTTCAACATGCCCAAGGTGCAGTCCGGCCTGGAGGCCACCCGCAAGGCGGGGGTCACCCTGGCCAGCTACCAGGAGGCGAAGATCCGCTGGCTGCACACCCGGCTGGGCGAGTGGGTGGAGGGCGAGTGAACGGCATCCACCATCCCTTCACCAACGCGCTCTACGAGTTGGAGGACCCCGAGACCCGCACCATTCGGGTGACCGACGGCGACCGCACCGGCGTGTTCACCCGCTACGGGCGGTGGATCGAGGGTGAGCTGCGCGAGTGTGATCCGCATCTGTGCGGGTGGATCGGTGGTCCCCAGGTCATGAAGCACCGTCTGGTCGATCCGGCCGAGTGATGGACGGGCCCGGACTGGACGAGTTCCGGGCCCAGGCGGCGACGTGGCTGGCCGCCAACCGGCACCACGCGCCACCCGACTACGGCGCCATCATGGCGCCCCGTCACCGCGACGCCGGTGTCGCCTGGCAACGTCGGTTGTTCGGTGCCGGTTGGGCCGGCATCCACTGGCCGGCCGAGTACGGCGGGCGAGGCTGGTCGGCCGATCACCAGGAGGTGTGGCTGGAGGAGTGCGCCAAGGTCCAGGTGCCCCCGTTCATCAACATGGTGGGGTTCGTGCTGGCCGGCCAGGGAATCCAGACGTTCGGCACCGACCGGCAGAGGCAACGACACCTGCGGGCCATCCTGACGGCTGAGACGGTGTGGTGTCAGCTGTTCTCCGAACCCAACGCCGGGAGTGATCTGGCTGCACTCGAGACGCGAGCGCTCCGAGATGGCGACCACTTCGTGATCAACGGCCAGAAGGTGTGGTGCTCGGGCGGACGGATCAGCCAGTGGGGCATCCTGATGGCCCGCACCGACCCCAGCGCGGCCAGACATCGGGGTATCTCGTTCTTCCTCATCGACATGGCGTCGCCCGGTGTCGAGACCCGGCCCCTTCGCCAGATGACCGGCGAGGCCGAGTTCGACGAGGTCTTCCTCACCGACGTGGTCGTGCCCGCCGCCAACCTGCTGGGGCCCGAGAACGACGGCTGGCGGGTGGGCATGGTCACCCTCACCAACGAGCGGGGTTCGATCGGCGCCGCCTCCATCGGCATGCAGCGTCGCCTGGATGCCCTCGTCGCGCTGGGCGGCGATCTGGACCCCGTGGCCCGCCAGGCGTTGGTCGATCTGTTGATCACCGGGCGGACGCTGTATCACCTCGGGCAGCGACAGGGTGGTGCCTCGGTGGCATCGTCCATCGCCAAGCTGGGAGTCACCGAACTGGTGTGGGAGACCGCCATGACCCGAGCCCGGTTGGACGGGGCCGAGGCCATGCTCGATGGTCCTGCGGCCAGGGCTGTGCTGGGCGCACCGGGTGGTCGAATCGCCGGTGGCACGAGCCAGGTGCAGCGCAACATCATCGGCGAACGCATCCTCGGCCTGCCCAAGGAACCCAACCCCGGCTGAGCCCTCCGATGCGATCAGGGCGTGACGATGTCGAAGCCGCGGGAGAACGTGTCGAGGTTGGCGAAGACCGCCAGGAGCGCGTCGAGATCGCCGTCGAGGGTCATCGGGCCCTCGCCCATCGCGTCGGCGATCGTGGTGCGGCCCATCACTGTGTCGGGGGGTTCGGTCTGGTCGCGGACGACGTCGTGATCGGCGACATCCCAGACGGCATTGCCGCTGGGTCGTTGGATGCGTCCGGTCGCGTGGGTGGCCACCAGGCCCCGGCTGGCCCGTTCGAAGTGCTCGTCGTCGAACGAGATCTGGGCCGCCATCTGCGGCTGGGCGGCGAGGGTGTGATCGGTCGCCGGATGGCGATCGGTCGCGTCAGACCTGGATCGGGATCCACCGTTCGACGGCATGGGAGGAAGCGAAGAACCACGCCTCGACACCGTAGCGATCCTCGGTCATGCCGGGGCGAGTGCCCGTGGCGTGCAGCAGCCAGTCATCGAAGAAGAGGGCGTCGCCCGCTTCGAACTCGGGATACACCACTGGCGCGCCGCCGGTGAAGGCCTCGACGTTGTCGGGCGTGACCGTCCAGTCGAAGGCTTGTCCGTCACCACCGGTGGAGAGGATGCGATCGAGCCGGCGCGGGATCATGGCCAGTCCGGGGGCGGTGGAGCCGCAGCGGGTGACGGGGATCCAGGCGTTGACCACCCGCAGATCGTCTCCGAGGAACTGGCCGTCCTGGTGCCACTCGAACTTGCTGTCGGCGGGGACCTTGCGCACGATGGTCTTGCGGCCCGTGAGCACCGGGATCTCACCGAAGTAGTCGGCGATGATGGGCACGATGCCCGACGCCTCGAAGGCGTCCATGAGATGGACGGCCACCCGGGGGGCGTCGGCGACGCTGACGGAACCGGAGTCGACCTGCCAGGCCCGAGCCACCGCCAGGTCCGAACCCGGTGGATCGTAGGGCTGGAAGTACGAGTGAGTGGGCTTCTTGCCTTTGACCGCTCGGCGTTCGGCGGCGGCGGCGAGGGCGCGATCGGTGTCGTCCTTCAACTGCGCCGCCGTGTGGGCGGGGAACACGCCACGCACCAGCAGGGACCCGTGGTGCACCAGGGCGCTGCCCATCGCCTCGGCGGTGAGCTCCGCCCGGTCGATCTCGGGGACGCCGTCGCAGTCGGGGAACAGGTCGGGGTGCAACGGGGGCCAGTGCGCAGGAGCGTCGGCCTCGGGGGTGCGGGTGCAGCCGGTGTGGCGGATCTCGATCAGGCGACGTTCGAGCTCGTAGTTCTCGGCCGGCCGGGCCGCTTCGGTCAAGAGGTCGATGGCGGCGGTCACCCGGCCCTCGGCCAGGAGATGATCGGCCGCGGCGAGGCATTCGGCGGTGTCAACGGACATGATCGAAAGGGTACGAGAAGCTCACCACTGATCCCAATGGATCCAGCGTGACGCCGGCTCACGGGAGGCCACCTTGAAGTCGGTGCCGACGGTGTAACCGATGGGGAAGAGCCCGACCTGGGTGTATCGGTCGTAGGGGATGCCGAGCAGTTCGGCCGTCTCGGCTTCGTTGGGCAGGTGCAAGGTGGTCCACGAGCTGCCCAGGCCCCGTTCGCGCAGCGCCAGACAGAAGCTCCACACGGCGGGGAGGATCGAACCCCAGGTCGACGCCTGCTCGAACGAGCTGGCCCCGGGGCCCATGCGCCCGGCGATGCAGGGGATGGCCATCACCGGGACCTCGTGCAGTCGTTCGGCCATGTACTTGGCCGAGCTCAGGATTCGTGACCCCTGGTCGTTCGACGCGTTGTCGGACTGGCTGATGTACGGGTAGAAGTTGGCCCGGTACAGGTCGGCGATGGTGGCCTTCTTGTCGGGATCGGTGACGAACATCCACCGCCAACCCTGGGTGTTGGATCCCGTGGGGGCCTGGAGGGCGATCTCCACGCACTCCTCGATCACCGTCCGTTCGACCGGCCGGTCGAAGTCGATCCGCTTGCGGACGGCACGGGTGGTGGTGAGCACCTCGTCGGCGGTCAGGCCCAGCTTCTCGCTCATGGATTCAATCTGCTTTCCGGTTGTCGTTGGCCGCGAACATCTTGTGTCCGCCATGGCCGGTGTGTCGGGTCGGACGGACTCGAGCACCAACCGGCAGGGCGGCCCTGTCGCCGCGCGACCGCATCGTCGGCTTCGGGCCGACGGCTGCGTGGTGGTGGAGGCCGTGATCGGTCATGGATCCTCCGCCGGGGCGCGGGGTGGGTCGAACTGGCCGTTGTTGGCGGTGGTCCCGCAGTCGACGGGGATCGCCGCGCCGGTGACGGCGCTGGCGTCGTCGGACAACAGGAAGGCGATCACCGCGGCGATCTCCTCGGGCTGGGCCCACCGCTGGAGTGGTGCCCGCCGGGCCATCTGCTGCTGGAACCGGGCGTTGGCCGTCAGCCCGGCCGTCAGGGGTGTGTCGGTGGGGCCGGGGCACACCGCATTGATGCGGATGCCGCGGGGGCCCAGGTCGATGGCGGCCGAGCGGACCAGGTTGATGGCGGCGGCCTTGGAGGCGTTGTAGGCCCACATCCCCGGGTCGCCGGCCAGGCCCGAGATGCTGGCCGTCACGACGACGGCGTCACCCGACGTCAGGTGGGGGACCACTGCCCGCAGGCCGAGGGCCACGGCCCGGACGTTGACGGCCATCACCTCGTCGAAGCGCTCGATGGGCAGGTCGACCAGGTCACCGGCCACGGCGATCCCGGCGTTGAACACGGCGCCGCTGATGGAG
This sequence comes from Acidimicrobiia bacterium, assembly GCA_029858875.1. Lineage (GTDB taxonomy): Bacteria > Actinomycetota > Acidimicrobiia > Acidimicrobiales > SHLQ01 > JAOUEE01. Next base: position 10,732 of record JAOUEE010000037.1, on the reverse strand, counting down.
CCGAACCGGCTCAGGGCGATGTCGGAGCTGCGCTCGTTGGTGGCCTCGTCGGTGACGTCACCCGTGACCGTGGCGAGGCGAGTGCCGTCACCGGCCCACGTCAGATCGGAGAGCCGGCGATCGACGGCGACGACGGACGCACCGCCGTGCAGCAGCCGTTCGGCGGTGGCCCGACCGATGCCGGACCCGGCACCGGTGATGATCGTGGCCCCCATGGCGGGCAGGTTACCCGCCGACATATCGCCCGGTTAATTCGCAGCCGGATGGATCAGCGAACCTTCCAGCAGGGCCCCGATGGCATCGATGGCGGCGCGTTGCGCGACGAGATCGTCGGACACCGCGTCGGTGAGCCCGATGAGCACCGTCCGTACGAAGGCCAGGACCAGCTCACGCTGGGCTGGTGCCACCTCGCCGGTGGCGATGCCGTGGTCGACCATCGCGGCGAGGAAGGCATTGTCACGCAGTCGGCCGTCGACGCCCATGACCTCGCTCAGCTCGGTGTGGCGCTGGAGATCCACCCGGACCGCGCCCAGGAAGCGGGCCAGTGACGGGTCCTCACTGTTCATCTGGTGAGCCACCTCGAGGATGGCCTCGAACTTGGCCACGAACGTGTCGGCGCCGGCCTCGGCTTCACGAAACCGTCGAAACACGCGCCGCCCGACGTCGCGGTCGACGGCCAGGTAGATCTCGCGCTTGGAGTCGAAGTAGTGGTAGATGGCACCGGTGGTGATGCCGGCCCGCTCGGCCAGCAGCCGATTGGTGGTGCCCTCGTAGCCCCGTTCGGCGAAGGACTGGCGGGCGACGGCGAGGATGCGCTCCTGGGTGTCGGCCGAGTTCGACGCCGGGGGTCGACCGAGGCGAGGCTGCTTGCTGGAGGTCACCGACCGATGTTAAGGCACAGGCCATGACCGAACCCACCGTCGAGGAGTTCTCCGCCACGGCCGAGGCATGGCTGTGCGATCACCGGGACCGCCGCCCGGCGAGTGGCGCGACCGAGCCCGTGTGGGGTGAGGGGGAATTCAGCGTCTCGGTCTTCCACGCCCTGGAGCGGGACCAGGAGGCCGCGCTGCTCGACGAGATCAGCGCCTGGGTGAAGACCAAGGCCGAGCAGGGGTACCACGCCATCACCTGGCCGACCGAGTACGGCGGGTTGGGACTGTCGAGATCCCACGGGCGTGCCTTCGCTCGCCTGGAGGCGCAGTTCGTCACCCCGCCAGGGCACGAGACGCTGGGGGTGACGACCGGTCTCATTGCTCCCACGATCGACGTGTTCGGCACCGACGAGCAAAAGGAGCGCTTCATGGCGCCGCTGCTGCGCACCGACTACTTCGCCTGCCAACTGTTCAGCGAACCGGGGGCCGGGTCGGACCTGGGCGCCTTGGCCTGCCGAGCCGAGCGCGATGGCGACGAGTGGGTCGTCAACGGCCAGAAGGTGTGGAGCTCGGGCGCGCAGTTCAGCGAGTGGGGCGAGCTGATCGCCCGGACCGACCCCGATGTGGCCAAGCACAAGGGGCAGACCGCGTTCATGGTGCCGATGGATGCCGAGGGCGTCGAGATTCGTCCCATCCGGCAGATGAGTGGCGGCTCGTCGTTCAACGAGGTCTTCTTCACCGATGTGCGGATCCCCGATTCCCTGCGGCTGGGACCGGTCGGCGAGGGCTGGAAGGTGGCCCTCACCACGTTGAGCTTCGAGCGCGACCACTCGTCGAGCGGCAGCGGCGGCGGATCGCGGGTGGGCGGCTCGTGGCAACAGCTGTTGGCCACCGCCCGGACGCTGGGCGTGGCCCGTGAACCGGTCATACGCCATGCGCTGATCGACGTGTACCTGCACAGTCAGGTCGAGCGCTACACGATGCGCCGGGCCGCCGACCTGGCCCGAGGCGGACGGCCCGGGCCGGAGGGCTCGCTGGGCAAGCTGCTGTGGACCGAGGGCATGACTCGCATGAGCGACGCCATCTCGCTGGTGCTCGGCGCCCGACTCACCGCAGATTCGGGTGAGTGGGGAACCTACGGGTGGGGCGAGCACGTGTTGGGTGCCCCCGGCTACCGCATCGCCGGCGGCTCCGACGAGGTGCAGCGCAACATCATCGGCGAGCGGGTGCTCGGGCTGCCCGGCGAGCCGAGGGTCGACAAGGACGTGCCCTTCAAGGACATCCCCCGCTAGGGGCCGAGCGGGGGAGCCTGGGTGGTCGGGTTGCCGGCCCGGCCCGGCCGTGATGGACTCACCCGGTATCTAACCGCTCGATCAATTACGCAGGGGAACCATGGATCTCGGACTCGCAGGCAAGCAGGCACTGGTCACCGGCGCCACCAAGGGCATCGGGCGGGCCATCGCCGAGACACTCCTCGCCGAGGGGGCGTCGGTGGCCATCTGTGCCCGCACCGCCGATGACGTGGAGGCGGCCGTGGCCGACCTCTCGAAGGCGGGCACGGTGGTCGGCTCGGTGGCCGATGTCGGGGACGCCGACGCCCTGAAGGCCTGGGTGGCGACCTCGGCGGAGGCACTGGGCGGCATCGACATCTACGTGCACAACACCTCGGCCGGCCCCGGCGGCGACACCAAGGCGTGGAAGCGCAGCTTCGACATCGATCTCATGGCGTTGGTCCACGGTGTGGAAGCCGCCACCGAGCACCTGGTGGCGTCCGACGCCGGCGCGCTGGTGAGCATCAGCACCACCGCGGCGTCAGAGCACTTCGGCCCGGGGGCCAACAACTACTCGGCGCTCAAGGCAGCGGTCGAGAACTGGACCCTCGGCCAGGCCCAGACGCTGGGTGCGCAGGGCGTGCGGTGCAACGTGGTCTCACCGGGTCCCATCTTCGTCGAGGGTGGGTCGTGGGACTTCATCAAGAACAACATGGAGGACTTCTACAAGGCCACCCTCCGGGTGCACCCCGGTCGCCAGATGGGCTCGGCGGCCGATGTGGCCAACGCCGTCGCCTTCCTGGCCAGTCCCGCGGCCGGCCACGTCAACGGCGCCAACCTCACCGTCGACGGGGGCTTCCTGAAGCGCATCGACTTCTGACCGGGCCGAAGGGCCCGGTGGGGCACGATCAGCGCAGCTCGAGCTCGAGGCGTTTCAGTCCACGCAGCATGAAGCTGGGGTGATAGGCGTAGTCGTTGCTGTCCGCCAGACGAAACGCCGCGATGCGCCGGCTGAGCTCTTCGAGCGCGATGGTGCCCTCCAACCGTGACAGGTTGGCGCCCAGGCAGTAGTGGACGCCTTTGCCGAAGGCGATCTGGTTGGTGAGCCCGTCGCGGTCGGGATCGAACGTGTCGGGGTCGGCGAACAACGATTCGTCGCGGTTGGCCGACGTGAACATGGCCACCACGCGGCTGCCGGCGGGTAGCGACACACCAGCCAGCTCGGTGTCGCGCCGCACGATCCGCCACATGCCCTGGGTGGGCGTCGACAGGCGCAGCGTCTCCTCGACGGCAGCCTTGACCCGGCTGGGATCGTCCCGCACGGCGGCCCACTCACCGGGGTTCTCGCCGAACAGCCGCATCATCTCGGTGAGCATCTTGGTGGTGGTCTCGTTGCCGGCCACCAGGAGCTGCTGGATGATGCTCAGCATCTCGGGCATCGACAGGGGCTCGGAGGGGAGGTCCGGGTCCTCGTCGCTGTCGATGCGAGCTTCGAGCAGACGGGTGAGGATGTCATCACGCGGGTCGGTGCGGCGTTCGTCGAGTTGTGCCGCGAAGTACTTCTGGAACTCGATGACGCCGCGCTGGGCCTCGACCCGCTGGTCGTCGTCGATGTTGGTTCCGATGCCGGCGATGGCGTCGTCGCTCCACCGCTTGAAGTCGGACAGGCGGTCGTCGGGGACGTTCAGGGCCTTGGCGATGGTGGTCACCGGGAGGGGCACGGCGAAGCGCTCGACGAACTCGACCGTCGGCTCATCGATGAAGCCGTCGATGAGCTCGGTGGTGATGGCCCGGATGGTGGGCTCGAGGCCGGCGATGGCCCGGGGAGTGAACGCCTTGTTCACCAGCTTGCGGTAGCGGGTGTGCGCCGGTGGATCGGCCGTCAGCAGGGTGCTCACACTGGGGTAGCCGTCCTGTTCGGCGATCAGTTCGGTGAGCCGGCGCCGCAGATCGCCCGATGCCGGCAGCCCGCCCCCGTCGAACTGCGACGAGTAGGTGTCGGTGTCGCGCAACACCTCGAGCACATCGTGGTGCCGGGTCACCAGATGCAGCTCGATCCCGGCGGCGTCGGTGAAGAAGATCGGTGCCTCCTCACGCATCCGCGCGTAGTACGCGTGGGGACACTGCTGCACGGCCGGGTCGAACAGCCCGAAGTCCCCGAGCTCCACGTCCTTGTCGGTTGGGGTGCTGGTCATGGCGGCGAAACTAACCGCGCGGTTAGTTTCCCGCCAGCAAGGTGGCCCGGGTTCCCCGGGTCCCAGCATCGACGGCTACGGGATCACACCCGCGTCGCGCAGAGCGGCCACCTGGTCGGGGGAGCGGCCCAGCTCGAGCAGCACGGCCTCGGTATCGGCCGACGGGGCCGACACGGTCCAGTGCTGATCGACGGCGGTGCCCGAGAAACGCACGGGATGTCGGGGCTGGCGGATGGGACCGGCCTCGGGGTGTTCCCAGGTGATGAGCGTCTCGTTGTGACGGACCTGGTCGTCGGCGAACACCTCGTCGGCGTCGAGCACGGGGCCCGAGGGGACGTCCTCGGCAACCAGGCGCTCGAGGATCTCCTCGACGGTGAAGTTCGGGAAGGACTCGGCCAGTACGGCCCCCAGGGCCGCGAAGTTCTCGGGTTGGCTCACCGCTTCGAGCGTGGCGAAGCGCTCGTCGTCGATGAGCTCGGGTCGCTTCAGGGCGCGGAACAGGCCGTGACGTTGGGGGTCACTGATGGCGAAGTAGACGATCTTGCCGTCGGCGCACTCGGTGAGGTTGTAGACCGTGCTCAACAAGACGCCGGGGAGCACGTCTTCGTGGAGCATGGTGTGGTCCATCATCCCGTCGGGCCAGAAGAAGTACATGGTGGCGTCGAGCATGGGGATCTCGATGTGCTGGCCGCCGGCCCCCCGCTCGCGCGCCAGCAGGGCAGCGGTGGCGGCCTGGGCCAGCAGGAACGAGGTGCTCTTGTCGGCCACGAGGTTGCGGACCAGGTCGGGGAAGGGGATCTCGGGGTTGAGCTGCCGGCTGATCATGCCGGTGTTGCCCTGTATGACGGGGTCGAGGACGGGACGGCCGCTGTAGGGGCCGTCCGGGCCGAACCCGGTGATCGAGACGTAGATGATGTCGGGGTTGACCGCCTTGACGTCCTCGTACCCGACGCCCAGGCGATCGACGGCTCCGGGGCGGAAGTTCTGGACGAACACGTCGGCATCGACACACAGGTCGAGGACCACGTCGCGCCCTTCGTGTTGGCGCAGGTCGAGGGTGATGGCCCGTTTGTTGCGGTTGACGTTGGCGTAGAACGCGGCGATGCCGTTGTGCCAGAACCGGGGAACGCGGGTGACATCGCCCATGCCCTGGGGCTCGACCTTGATCACGTCGGCTCCCTGGTCGGCCAACACCATGGTGCCCATCGGGCCCGACACGACTTGTGACAGGTCGATCACTTTGAATCCGGTGAGTGGTCCAGTCATGGCGAGACCCTACTCCGTTGGGCATCGGGCGATCCCGGGCCGGTAGGGTCGGCCGGCATGAAGCTGGGATACAACACGGGATACTGGTCCGCCGGCCCTCCGGCCGGGGTCACCGAGGCGGTGGCCGAGGCCGAGCGCCTGGGCTACGAGTCCGTGTGGGCGGCCGAGGCCTACGGATCCGACGCGCTCACGCCGCTGGCGTGGTGGGGCGCGGCGACCGAGCGGGTGAAGCTGGGCACGTCCATCGTGCAGATGTCGGCGCGGACACCGGCGGCCACCGCCATGGCCGCCATCACGATGGATCACCTGTCGGGCGGCCGATTCATCCTGGGCATCGGGGCGTCGGGCCCCCAGGTGGTGGAGGGCTGGTACGGCCAGCCCTATCCCAAGCCGCTGGCCCGCACCCGCGAGTTCGTCGAGATCGTTCGTCGCATCGTGGCCCGCGACCAGCCGGTCGAGTTCTCCGGCGAGCACTACACCATGCCCTTCCCCGGGGGTACCGGGCTGGGCAAGCCGCTGAAGTCCACCGTGCACCCCCTGCGCAACCCGATCCCGATCTACCTCGCGGCCGAAGGCCCCAAGAACGTGGCCCTGTCGGCCGAGATCTGCGATGGGTGGCTTCCGCTCTTCTTCGCCCCCAAGGACAACCAGTTCTATGCCGATGCGCTGGCGTCGGGCTTTGCCGCCGGGGGTCGTGACGGATCGGACTTCGATGTGCCGGCCACGGCCATGCTGATCCCCGGTGACGACGTGGAGTCGTGCGCCGACATGGTGCGGCCGATGTTGGCCCTCTACATCGGGGGCATGGGCGCCAAGGGGCAGAACTTCCACTTCGACGTGTTCGCCCGCATGGGCTACGAGGCCGAGTGCGACCGCATCCAGGACCTCTACCTCGACGGTCACAAGAAGGACGCCGTGGCGTCGGTGACCACCGAGATGGTCGAGTCGATCTCGCTCATCGGTCCGCCCGACAAGATCGCAGGTGAGCTCCCCATGTGGGAGGAGACGGTGGTCACCACGTTGTTGATCAGCGGTCCGGTCGATCTGGTGCGCTTCGCCGCCGATCTCGTCGGCTGACCTCGTTGGTCGGTCAGCCGATCCCGACCGAGTACCTCACCTTCGGCTCGCGCCCGTTCCGGTGGCGCATGGGACTGCGTCCGCTCGACCTGGCCACGTGGCTGGAGATCGACGACGACTGGGCGGCCGATCGAGCCGAGAAGCGTCGGCTCCTCGAGTCGCGCCCCGACGACGTGTTCGCGGCCCGGCCGGGCTCGGAGCAGGCCGGCGCCGAGATCGAAGCCGCCGTGCTCGCCTTCGTTCGCGGTCACGGATTGGAGCCCGAGACGGACGAGGACGAGCACCCCCTGCTGCGTGCGGGTCTGGCCGTACAGGAAGACCTGCTGTTGATGGAGCACCGTGACGGTGCGTGGTACCTGACAGCCGGCTCGTTGTCGTTCCCCACCAACTGGCACCTGGGCGAGAAGATGGGCCAGGAGCTCGATGCCATCCACGCCCCGGTGCCCCGATACGACCAGGACCTCGGTGCTGGGACGGTGCCGGCCTTCTTCGACCGGCTGCGCGTCGATCGACCGATGTGGCGGGCCAACTGGACCGTCACCGACGAGCCCGGCCTGCGCCTCGAGCCCGAGCTGAAGATCCGACCCCATCGTTCGATGAGCCCCGACGAAGCGGCTCAGGCCCTGCACCTGCGGGTCGAGCGTCAGACCCTCCGCCGGTTCCCCCGCACCGACGCGGTGCTGTTCACCGTGCGCATCCACCGTCAGTCCGTGGCCGCACTGGCCGACCAACCCGAGGTCGCGGCCCGCCTGGCCGACGGTATCGCCGGACTCCCGCCCGACGTGGCGACCTACAAGGACTCCACCAGCCGCTGGGCCGAACCGCTGCTCGCCTGGCTCCGGAGCGTCTCTTAGACGCCGAGGTGGCGGCTCGACCGGACGGGGACGGACAACACCGCACGCCTCCCCCGAGGCCGACGAAGCGACGCATCGATCACCGGTCGGACAGCTGACCGTGACCGGGGCCGCCCGACGGGCGGCCCGATCTCCTGGATGCCCTTCGTGCCGCCACCGACCCCCGGTGGGCGTAGAGTCCAGCGATGCAGAAGACCGTGCTCATCACCGGCGGCAACGGCGGCATCGGCCAGGCCACCGCCACCGAAATGGCGCGCCGTGGCTACCGGGTGATCATCACCGCCCGCAGTCAGGCCAAGGCCGAGGCGGCGCTGGCCGAGATCACTGCGGCCAGCGGCTCCGACGATGTCGAGTTCCGGCTCCTGGATCTGGCGTCGCTCGACTCGGTGCGGGCCCTCGTCGCCCAGCTCCACGACGACCTCGATGGTCTCGACGTGTTGATCGACAACGCCGGCATCGTCCAGCGCACCCGGACCGAGACGGCCGACGGTTTCGAATCGACCTTCGGCGTCAACCACCTCGGGCACTTCGTCCTCACCAACGGCCTTGTCGATCTGCTGGAGGCCGCGGCACCGTCGCGCATCGTGGTGTTGTCGTCGGGCGCCCACGAGTTCGCCAAGGGCGGCCTCGACTTCGAGGACCTCCAGGCCGAGCGGTCGTTCTCGTCGATGCGGGTCTACGGCCGGTCGAAGCTGGCCAACCTGTTGTTCACCCGCGAGCTGGCCAAGCGGCTCGACGGCACCGGCGTCACCGTCAACGCGGTGCACCCCGGCGCAGTGCGCACCCGCCTGGGGCGCGACGGCGACGGCGGCCGGCTCGGCAACCTGGCCATGGCCCTGCTCGGTCCCTTCTTCCGTTCTGCCGACAAGGGCGCCCGCACCAGCGTGTACGTGGCGACCGATCCGTCCCTGGCCGACGTGTCGGGCGCCTACTTCGCCAACGAGAAGACCAAGGAACCGGCGGCCACTGCGCTCGACGACGAGGCTGCCGCTCGCCTGTGGACCATCAGCGAGGAGCTGACCGGCGCCACCCGGTGAGCAGGAGATTGCGGCTCAGTCCCGTTCTGGGCGGTGGATCATCAGCTCGGCCGCGTGCTTCAGGAAGGGGGCGGCCTGATCGGGCATGGCCCCGAAGAGGATGGCCCGCTTGGTGGGCTGGCGGAAGCCCGCCCCTCGGACACGTTCGTACTCCTCGAAGGCGCCGTCGATGATGGCCTGGCGTTCGGCCCCGTCGGTCCCACCGGTGGTGACGCCACCGTGGAACTGATGAAAGGTGCCTTCGCCGAACAGGATCACCGGCACCGACCGGGGATGGTCGATGGCTCGCCGGTAGAAGTCGAGGTTCACGTGTCCGCCGCCAGGGCTGACGAACTCGGGCGACAGACCAGCCAGCTCCTCCCACAGATGGCGGGGCAGGCACAGGCAGTTGCTCTCGTGGACCGGCCGGAACCACCCGCTCCGTGACGTCCCGCTGAAGACGGCGATGTCGAACAGGCGGTAGCCGTCCTCGGGCCACCCGATGCCGGCCAGCAACTCGGCCTCGGCCCGCTCGTCGTACCCGTCCTGGGCGGCGTCCTGTTGGCGTTGCGAGCCGATGTGGTAGCCGGGCACGGCCACCACCACGTCGGGCCCCAGCCGGCGGGCGGCGAGGATGTTGGCCACCACCCCGGGGGTCACCATGCGGGCGCCGTCGATGAGCAGCCCGATCATGGCGCCGCGGGCCTGCTGGCCGCCGAAGTTGGCCGCGCCCACCGGTGTGGGGACCGCGTCCTGATGGGCGAAGTAGCGAACGTTGGGTGCGGCTGCCTCGGCCCTTCGGGGCCCCAGCATGTCGGGGCTCTCGTTCTCGACAACGATGATCTCGTAGTCGGCCGCGACGACCCCGCGCTGGTACGGCACCGACAGGGAGGCGATGGTGCGTTCGGCCTGGTCGGGCATGTCGTACACGACCAGTACCAGCGACAAGGCGGGCTGACCGGGGCCGGCGGGACGCGGCACCGCAGAACTGGAGTCGAGCACCGGCATGGCCTGGTCGTAGGCCTTGGCCGGGGTCACGCCCTTGCGCAGCGCGGGTGGTACGAACTCGGATTCCGACATCAGGCTCCTCCCGCCACGCGGGCGAAGACGCCGTCGGTGTCGAGGTGGGCAATGATGGCATCCAGGCGGGCCGACCAATCGACTTCGGCCAGATCGCGAACCGGATCGAAGCCGGCATCGCGTTGTGCCTCGGCGACGGCGGTGGCGAAGTCGGCCGCGCCGGGCGCGATCGTCACCCGCTCACCGAGCTCGTCGATGTTGTCGACGGCGGTCGCCACCACGGGGAGACCGGCGGCCAGGTAGTTGTAGACCTTCAGGGGGTTCATGCGTTCGGTCATCGGCCCCCGCAGGTGGGGCACGATGGCCACGTCGGCGATGGCCAGCAGCTCGGGCACCTGGGCGTAGGGCACCACCCCGCGGAACTCCACGTTGACGCACGCCGAGAGCCGGGCGACCGCATCGGAGCGGCCGTCGGTGGAGCCGGCGAAGATGAAGTGGTGATCATCGAGGCGGCCGACGACCTCTTCGACGAGCGTCCAGTCGACCCGGCTGCGCATGTCACCGACGTAGATCACCCGGCGGGGCCCGTCGGGCCGGGTCGGCCGCCGCGCCCCGGCCAGACGAGACACGTCGGCGCCGTTGGGAACCACGTGGATCGATGGAGCGTGATCGGCGAAGGCGGTCACGTTGGGCTCGCAGTTCGTGAAGACCGACGCCGCCGTCGGCAGGAGGGTGGCGTAGGCGTCGTCGATCCGGGTGGCGTCGCTGCGGCGGGGATGCAGCACCCGCTGGTCGTCGATGACGTCCACCACCATGGCGCCGAAGTCCACGGTGGCACGGATCTGGTCGAACATCGGGGCGACGGGACACACCCAGGCCAGGGTGTGAGCCGGGTCCAGGCCGGCGGCCTCCAGCTCATCGGCGACGAACCCGCCGTAGTCGGCGCCGGTGGGCAGCACCTGGCCGGTCAGCGGATCGCGGTCGCCCTCGCGCGAGTAGACGAACACCCGCTTGGTGAAGGCGGGATGATCGAGTAGGCGCAGGTGCCGGTCGAGGATGTTCTGGTGGGCCGCCGCCGTCTCCTCGGGCATCTCGGCCGGCGGCCGGTCGAGCTCACTCGCCATGGCGCGCACGTCGACGGGCGCGTCGAAGTGCACGATG
>JAOUEE010000036.1 GCA_029858875.1 Acidimicrobiia bacterium | reverse complement strand
GGTGGTGGTGGGGGCGGCGGTGGTGGTGGGGCCCGCTGTCGTCGAGGTGGCCGGCAGCGTGGTCGTGGTGCCCGAGGTGCCCTCGGGGATGGCGAATCCCTCGATGGTGGGCAGAGCGCCGATGGCCGAGGCGTTGTCGACCACCGTGGTCTGGGACTTGTCCTCCAGGCTCTGGTACAGCACCAGTGAACCGCCGAGGAGGATCGAGAACACGAGGGCGTACTCGGGCAGCGCCGCCCCACGGGATGCTCGGAATCGGACCCAGAGGCGGTTCATCACATCCGTCCTTCGACGCATTCGGCCCGGTCCTTGAGGCCCGTGGAGGGGGGAAGAGTCCCATTTGAGTCGTTTCACCCAATCGCAATAGGCCCTCCGGCCTGGGCTTTCGCGCCGGGTTTCCACTGCTTTGCAATTGGGTTACGGCCCGCGCGTAGACTGCCCCTCGGAGTAGAGGCACCGGCGACATTCATCCCGGTCAAGCAGCCCTGGAAGGCGATCCTCGAATGGTCGAGATGCTGAGTTCGATCGGGTCCGTGCTGGGCCGCGACATGGCAGTGGATCTGGGAACGGCCAACACCCTGGTCTATCTGCGCGGGGCCGGCATCGTGCTCGACGAGCCGTCGGTGGTCGCCGTCAACGTCGTCGATGGCCGTCCGTTGGCGGTGGGCACCGAAGCCAAGCGCATGATCGGTCGCACGCCCAGCCACATCCAGGCGATCCGCCCGCTCAAGGACGGCGTCATCGCCGACTTCGACATCTGCGAGAAGATGCTGCGCTACTTCATCCAGAAGGTGCATCAGCGCAAGTGGGCCAAGCCCCGCATGGTCATCTGCGTACCGTCGGGCATCACCGGCGTCGAGCGCCGCGCCGTCCAGGAAGCGGCCGAGTTCGCCGGCGCTCGTCGACCGGCATACATCATCGAGGAACCGATGGCCGCCGCCATCGGTGCGGGTCTCCCGGTGCAGGAACCCACCGGCAACATGATCGTCGACATCGGGGGCGGCACCACCGAGGTGGCCGTCATCTCGCTGGGCGGTGTGGTCACCAGCCAGTCGGCTCGCGTGGGTGGTGATGAGCTCGACGAAGCCATCATCGACTACATCAGGAAGGAATACTCGGTGGCGCTCGGTGTACGCACCGCCGAAGAGGTCAAGATCGCCCTCGGATCGGCCTGGCCCCGCGCCCAGGAGCTCCGGGCCGAGATACGCGGTCGCGACCTCGTCACCGGCCTGCCCAAGACCATCGTCATCAGCACGGGCGAGGTGCGCGAGGCGGTCGAAGAACCGGTGGCCGCCATCTGCGATGCGGTCAAGATGACACTCGACAAGACGCCCCCCGAACTGGCCGCCGACATCATGGAATCGGGCATCACCCTGGCCGGCGGCGGTGCGCTACTGAGCGGGCTCGACGCCCGGCTCCAGAGCGAAACCGGCATGCCCATCCGCCTTGCTCCCGACCCGCTCTACGCCGTGGCGTTGGGATCGGGTCAGTCGCTCGAGGAGTTCGAGGCGCTGAAGGACGTGCTGTTCTCGGCCGACGGGTAGTGGCTGGCCGTGGCCGTCCCACGCCCGGGTGGGCGCCGGCGGACGACCCTCGTCCTGTTGGTGCTCACCGCCATCACGCTTCTCACTCTGGACCTGCGGGGTTTCGGCCCCCTCGAGTCCATGCAGGAGGCGACCCGATCGGTCCTCAACCCGCTCCGTGACGGGGCCGGCTCGGCCTTCGACCCGGTGGCCGACGCGTGGAACGGTGTGACCGACTACGACGATCTCGAGCGGGAGAACGCGACCCTACGGGCCCAGCTCGAGGAGCTCCAGGGGCTGAGCATCGCCGAGACGGCGGCCCTGTCCGAGCTGGAAGCTCTCAATCGCGAGCTGGATCTCGACTTCCTCGGCGACGGGGATCGGGTGATCGCTCGCGTCGTCGGCGGATCCACCGGCAACTTCTCGCCGTTCACCGTGGAGATCGACAAGGGGTCGTCCAGCGGACTGGCCGAGGGTCAGCCCGTGATCACCGAGGCCGGTCTCGTCGGACAATTGGTGCAGGTCTCCCGATCCCGGTCCGTGGTCCAGCTGATCAACGACCCCGAGTTCACGGCGGCCGTGCGTCTGTCGGGCTCACGCGATGTCGGCATCGGGCGGGGCAATGGAGAAGACCAGCGGACCTTCATCGTCGACCAGGGCATCGCCATCGAGACGGAGGTGACGGTGGGCGAGGCGGCCACCACCGCTGGTGGCCGCAGCCGGTTCCCTGCCGGTGTTCCCGTGGGCCTGGTTTCCTCGATCGCCGCGGCCGACAACCAATTGGAACGGCGCGTCATCATCACGTTGGGTGCCGACGTCGACAACCTCGAGTTCGTTTCGGTCATCACCGTCGCCCCCAGCGAGTCCGCCGAGGGTGAGGCACCGCCCGAGCCGTCGGGCACGGACACCACGTTGGCGCTACCGACCACCACCGATGTCGCCGCCGGTGGTGCGCCATGAGCCGGATGCGGCTGACGCTGGTCGCCGTGGGCGCCGTGGTGCTTCAGACCTCGATCTTCACGCTGTTCCGGTTCGACGGGGTGGCGCCCGAGCTGCCCATCCTGCTGGCCGCACTGGCCGGCTATGCCGCCGGCGCCGAGCGGGGAGCCTGGTTCGGATTCGGGATCGGCCTCCTCTACGACGTGCTGCTGCCCAGTCCGCTGGGCCTGGCCGCGCTCACCTGTGCCGTCGTGGCCTGGTTGGTGGGTGTGCTCACGTCCGGGCTGATGCATCCCACGTGGTGGACGGCCACGGTGTTCGGGGCGTCGATGACGGCACTCGGTGTCGGGCTCTTCGCCGTGGCCGGCGAGGTCTTCGGTCAGCGCTATGTCTCGCTCGACCTCCTGCGCATCATGGCGTTCGTCGGTCTCCTCAGCCTGATCCTGGCTCCTGCCGCATCCTGGCTGATGCGCTGGTGCTACGGTCAGGATCCGAATGCGCGGACGGCCTCCGGTTAGTGGCCACACCATGAACGACGACTCCACTCGATTGCGCTTTCGCCTGGTCGGCATCATCGCCGTCTCGTTGTTCGTCGCCATGTTCGCGCGGCTCTGGTTCGTGCAGGTGGTCGATGCCGAGTCCTATCAGGAGGAGGCCAGCGCCAACATCTTCCGGCACGTGGCCACGCCGGCCCCCCGGGGCCACATCCTCGATGCCAACGAGAAGGTCATCGTCGACAACCGGTTGTCCAACGTGTTGGTGGTGGACCGCCAGGCCTTCGCCCGGGCCGGTGTGACCGAGGCGCAGCGGGCCGACATGCTCGTGCTGTTGGCCGAGGAGATCAACGCCGGCGGGGGACCGCTGGTGAAGGGCAGTGACCTGGAACGGGCGTTCGACTCCGAGAACTACAGCAACCTCGAGGAGGTCCCCATCGCCTGGGACGTTCCCGAGGACCTGCTGATCTTCGTGGGGGAGAGACCCGACACCTTCCCGGGGCTGCGCGTGACCAAGCGGATCGTGCGGGACTATCCGTACGGGTCGGTGGCGGCCCACGTGGTGGGCTATGTCGGTGCCATCACCGGGAGCGAGCTGGATGCCATCGCCCAGCGTTGGGAGGAGCGGGGCCTCGAGGCCCCCAAGCCCTATCGGCGGCGGGACGACATCGGGAAGACCGGGGTGGAACTGCTGTTCGAGGATGAGCTGCGGGGGACGCCGGGGCAGCGAGTGTACGAGGTCGACAACCGGGGCAACATCGTGCGCGAGCTGGTGGACCAACGCGTCGAGCCGGTACCGGGCAACGACATCGCCCTCACCATCGACGTCGATCTCCAGGCCATGGTCGAGCACGAGCTGGAGGCGGCTCTGCGCAGGGCTCGTGACCAGTCGCGCAGCGATCCGGCCAACGATCCCGCATTCGCGGCGCCGGCCGGGTCGGCCGTCGTACTCGATCCCCAGGACGGCTCAGTGAGAGCCATGGCCTCCTATCCCACCTATGAACCGGCCGACCTCATCGACGGTGTGTCGGCCGAGGAGTGGCGCGAGCTGAACGAGAAGTCGAACCACTCGCCCATCCTCAACCGGGCCATACAGAGCACCTACGCCCCGGGGTCCACCTTCAAGCTCCTGACGGCACACGCCGCGCTCACCGAGCCCTCCATCTCGACCGGCACCGGCAACATCTTCGGTACCCCGGGTGTGCCGGACTACTACGAGAAGGTCGACGACGACGGTTCGTACACGCTCCGGAACTGCGAGGGCGACCGCTGCGTGTTCTACAACGCCGGTCGGTTGCCGACCTACGCCGTCGACCTGCCCCGCAGCCTCACCGTGTCGTCGGACACCTACTACTACCGGCTGGGTGAGGCGTTCTGGATCAAGTCCGACTTCGACGACGAGGCCATCCAGAACTCGGCCGCGGTGTTCGGTCTCGGTCGGGTCAGCGGCATCGAGCTGCCCAATGAGAAGAGCGGGGTGATCCCGACCGAGGAGCTCAAGCAGCAACGCCATCGCGACAACCCCGAGGCGTTCCCGTTCGGCGACTGGTTCACCGGCGACAACGTCAACCTGGCCATCGGACAGGGCGATGTCTCGATCACCCCCCTCCAGCTGGTCAACGCCTACGCCACCTTCGCCAACGGCGGCACGCTCTACAGCCCCTCGGTGGTCGCCGAGATCCGGGCCCACGACGGCGAGCTCATCCAGGAGTTCGGTCCCCGTGTGCGAGATGAGATCGAACTGGATCCGGCCCAGGCAGACCTGTTGATGCAAGGCCTGGTGGGTGTAACCTCCCAGGCGGACGGGACGGCGTTCGTGCCCTTCAACGTTCCCGACGAAGGGGGTGTCAACTTCCCGGTGGAGGCCTGTCCCATCGCGGCCAAGACCGGCACGGCCGAGGTCAACGACAAGGCCGACACGTCCCTGTTCGTGGCCTTCGGCTGCACCGACGACCCCCAGTACGGGGTCTCGGGCCGCATACCGCGGTACGCGGTGGCGGCGGTCCTCGAGGAATCCGGCTTCGGATCCTCCGTGGCTGCGCCCATGGTCGCCAACCTGATGCTGGCTCTCTACGAGGACACCGTGCCGTCGGCGCTGACCGCGGCCGAACGGGCCGATGCCTTCGTGGCCCGAAACGACACCGCAACGACGACGACCGTCGTCGAGGGTGAAGGGACCGGTCCCTGATGGCCCTCACCGCCTCGCCTCGTCGACGCGACCTCGGCCGCGATCGCCAGGTGCTGTGGCACCACCTCGATGTCGGCCTGATCGGGATCGTGTTGACGATCTCGCTCATCGGTGTGGTGGTCGTGTTCAGCGCCACCCGAGGCCCGGCCACCGATCTCGACCCGGTCGACACGTCGTTCGTCAGCCGCCAGGTGCTGTTCCTCCTCGTCGCCGTGGCGGCCATGGCGGTGACCGCCGCCTTCGACTATCGCCGGCTGCGTTCGTTGGTGCCGGTGGCGTACGGCGGGCTCATCGTGCTGCTCGTGGGTGTGCTGCTGGTGGCTCCCACCATCAACGGCATCCAGGCCTGGTACCAGGTCGGCGGGGTCCAGATCCAGCCGTCGGAGTTCGGCAAGGTCATCCTCATCGTGACCCTCGCGGCGTACTTCTCCGCGGTGTCCGACGTCGACATCCGCCGTCTCGCCGTGGGCCTCGTCATCGCCGGCGTTCCCATGCTGCTCATCTACCGCCAGCCCGACCTCGGCACCATCCTCGTGTACGTCGCCGTCACGGCGGGGATCGTCCTGCTCTCCGGCGTCCGGCCTCGCCACCTGGCCGCGGTGCTGCTGGGGGCCCTGCTGTTGATCGGGGCCGGCCTCGCCTCCAACCAGCTGGAGACCTACCAGCTGGCCCGGTTCTCGGCGTTCCTCGACGAGACCCCCGAGGACGAGGCCGGTCAGAACGCACGGTTCAACGTCGAGCAGGCGCAGATCGCCATCGGCAACGGTGGGCTCACCGGGACAGGCCTGTTCGAGGGCAGTCAGACCCGCAGCGAGCTGGTGTCAGAGCAGCAGACCGACTTCATCTTCACCGTCGTGGCCGAGGAGTTGGGCTTCGCGGGCAGTGCCACGCTGCTGGCCCTGTTCGCCCTGCTGCTGATGCGGATCTGGCGCATCGCCCAAGTGGCCCAGGACATGTTCGGCGCGCTCATCTGCATGGGCGTGTTCTCGATGCTCCTGTTCCACGTGTTCCAGAGCGTGGGCATGACGCTGGGCATGATGCCGGTCACCGGCATCCCGTTGCCCTTCGTGAGCTACGGGGGGTCGTCGCTCATCGCCATGTTCGTGGCCGTCGGTCTGGTGCTCAACGTCAACATGCACCGTTACTCCTGACCCCGACTGGTCCTACACTCGGGTGATGAGTTCCCTCTGGTCGCAGCTCGAACCCCTGCTGCCCCAGGTGCAGAAGCCGGCCCGCTACATCGGCTGCGAGGACGGTGCCCAGACACCACGACACCGAGCGGGGGCGGTGGCCTGGTTGTTGTCCTACCCCGACACCTACGAGATCGGGCTGCCCAACCAGGGTCTTCAGATCCTGTACGAGATCCTCAACGAGCGCGAAGATGCCGTGGCCGAACGGGCCTATGCGCCCTGGGCCGACCTCGAAGCCCTGCTACGGCGCGAAGGCCTGCCCTTCTTCTCGGTCGACACCCACCGGCCGGCCGCTGAGTTCGACCTGCTCGCCTTCAACCTGTCGGCCGAGCTGACGTACACCAACCTGCTCAATTGCATCGATCTGGCCGGGGTCGCGGTACGGGCCGCCGATCGGACCGATGCCGACCCGCTGATCGTCGTGGGCGGCCATTGCACCTACAACCCCGAGCCCATCGCCGACTTCGTGGACCTGGTCGTACTGGGCGACGGCGAGGAGGTGGTGGGGGAGATCACCGAGGTGGTGGCCGACTGGAAGGCCACCGGGAAGACCCCGGGCTCGCGCACCGGTGTCCTGCGCGCCCTCGCCCAGGTCGTGGGCGTCTACGCCCCGGGGCTCTACGAGGCCCGTTTCGACGGCGCGTCGCTGGTGGCGATCGAACCCCGCTACCCCGACGTGCCCCAAGTGGTCGAGAAGCGGACGATCGCCGATCTGGCCGAGTGGCCGTACCCGAAGAACCAACTCGTTCCGCTCACCGAGGTGGTCCACGACCGCCTCAACGTCGAGGTCTTCCGGGGCTGCACCCGCGGCTGTCGCTTCTGCCAGGCCGGCATGATCACCCGTCCGGTCAGGGAGCGGCCGGCCGACCAGGTGCGCACCATGATCGAGAACGGGCTCCAGCGCACTGGCTATGACGAGGTGGCCCTCACCAGCCTCTCCACCGCCGATTTCAGCGGCATCAACGACGTGGTCCAGGGGGTGATGGACGATCCGATCAACTGCGGTCAGGTGTCGGTGGCCCTGCCCAGCCTGCGGGTCGATGCCTTCACCGTTGGATTGGCCGGCCAGGTGCAGCGGGCCCGGCGCACGGGTCTGACCTTCGCGCCCGAGGCGGGCACGTGGCGGATGCGCCAGGTCATCAACAAGCTCATCCGCGAGGAAGACCTGTACAGCGCGGTCGACTCGGCCTACTCCCAGGGCTGGCGGAGGATGAAGCTCTACTTCCTCACCGGGCTCCCGACCGAAACCGACGAGGACACGTTGGGCATCGGCGAGCTGGCCCGCAACTGCGTCGAGATCGGAAAGCGACACAACAAGAGCGCATCGGTCACCGTGTCGGTGGGCGGCTTCGTTCCCAAACCGTTCACCCCGTTCCAGTGGTTCGGGCAGAACACGGTCGCCGAGCTCAATCGCAAGATCGGCCTGCTGCGTGATGACGTCAAGCGGTCCCGTGGGGTGCAACTCAAGTGGCACGATCCCAAGGCGACGCTGATCGAGGGAATCGTGAGCCGGGGTGATCGACGCCTGGGCCCGGTCATCGAGCAGGTGTGGCGCCGAGGCGGCGTCTTCCAGGAGTGGTCCGAGTACTTCGACCTCGACCTCTGGACCGGCGCCATGGACGACCACGGGTTGTCCGCTGACTGGTATGTGCATCGCCACCGGGAGGAGACCGAGGTACTGCCCTGGGACCATCTCTCGGCCGGGTTGCACAAGGACTTCCTGTGGCAGGACTGGCGGGACGCCCTGGCCGAAGTGGGACTGCCCGATTGCCGCTGGACCCCGTGTTACGACTGCGGGGCCTGCACCGGGTACGGCATCGAGCACATCGTGGCGTCGGCCACTCCGCCGGCGGGCGGCAGCCAGGGCACCGGTCAGGACCTCGATCGGGGCGCGGAGGTACCGGTGGCGCTGCGAGCCGCTCCGGTCGCATGAGTGTCGTCGGCAACCCCAAGATCCGCATCCGCCACACCAAACAAGGCAAGGTCCGGTTCACCAGCCACCGTGATGTGGCCCGGATGTGGGAGCGCGCCCTGCGCCGCGTGCGACTGCCCGTGGCCTACAGCGAGGGGTTTTCGCCCCGCCCAAAGCTATCGTTTGGGCTAGCACTGTCGACAGGATACGAGTCGTTGGCCGAGTACCTCGACGTAGAACTCAGCGAACGAATCGACCTGACGGATCTTCCGCCCCGATTGACCGAAGCACTTCCGTCGGGGCTGGAGGTTGCTGCGGTGGCCGATATCGAGCGGTCCACCGATTCTCTGCAGCAGGCCATCACCAGCTGCACCTGGGAGATCGAGGTCTCTGACACCGACCTCCCGACGGTGACCGAAGCCGTAGCCCGAGCTTTGGCCGCCGAACACATCGTGGTGACGAGAGAACGAAAGGGGAAGCCGGTGACCGATGATCTCCGCCCCCTTGTTCGCCACCTCGACGTGACCGGGTCCAACGAGTCCGGCTGTCGTCTGACAGCGGTGCTCGGGACCCAGCCCCGGGCTCTGCGTCCCGCCGAGCTCCTCGCCGCGCTCGAGCCTCCGCTCGAACTGCGCAGGGTGCTGCGGACGCATCAATGGATTGATGCCGACACCGGCCGCCGCGAGCCACTGGCTGCCGCGTCCGGGTCGGCTGCACACAGCGAGGCGTGTGTGCCATGAGAAGGGACCCCCACCATGTCCGACGAAACGGCAGCTCGCCGTTCCGGCGACGAGTCGAACGACCGCCAACCCACGAACCGCACGTCATCTGACAGCGGCCGTCAGCCCTCCGCCGACGGGGGGCCACCCAAGCCCAAGATCGGCGATTCCCGACCGGCGCCATCCACCCCGGCGGCCGAGCAGAACAAGGACGGATCACCCGGGTCGGGCCGTCGTCGGCGCCGCCGCGGTGGTCGAGGCCGGGGCAAGGCCAAGGACAACGGGAGAACCAAGTCCTCCGGGGCCAGCCAGCCCGTGCAGGCCGTCGTCGATGACGGGCCGGTGGAGCTCGACGAGGAGACCCTCGAGAAGCGCCGGGGCCGGGCTCGCAACGGCAAGCCCGTCGGTCGCTATCTGATGGCGGTGAGCCGACGCGAAGAGGCCACCCAGATCGCCATTCTCGAGGGCCGCTCGCTCACCGAGCACTACGTTTCGCGGCCTTCCGACGACGTCAGCCAGATCCACGGCAACATCTACCTGGGGCGGGTACAAAACGTGCTGCCCGGCATGGAAGCCGCGTTCGTCGACATCAGCACCCCCAAGAATGCGGTGCTCTACCGCAGCGATGTGCAGTGGGACGGCAGCGGCACGAAGAAGAAGAACGCCCAGCCGCGCATCGAGGACATGTTGAAGAACAAGCAGATGATCCTCTGCCAGGTCACCAAGAACCCCATTGCCCACAAGGGCGCACGCCTCACCCAGGAGGTGTCCCTGCCGGGGCGCTTCGTCGTGCTCATCCCCAACAGCTCGACCTACGGGATCTCCAAGCGCCTACCCGAGGAGGAACGCAAACGTCTGCGCAACATCCTCGACAAGGTGAAACCGGCCGAGCACGGACTGATCGTTCGGACCGCCGCCGAGGACATCACCGCTGAAGAGCTGCGCCGCGACCTGGCCCGCCTGATCCAGCAGTGGGACGACATCGAGAAGCTGGCCAAGAACCAGAACAAACCGACGATGCTGTACCGAGAGCCCGACCTGTCGCTGCGCATCATCCGCGAGGAGTTCAACAAGGACTACCGGAGCGTCATCATCGACGACCGGGCACTGTACGACGAGGTGAGCGACTACGTGTCGAGCATCACCCCGGCCCTGGCCGAGCGGGTCGAGTTCTACGACCCCGACACCGAACCGCTGCCGATGTTCGAGCGCCATCACATCCGCGAGCAGCTGCGTCGCGCCGTCGACAGCAAGGTGTGGCTGGCTTCGGGCGGATCGCTCATCATCGAGCACACCGAGGCCCTCACCGTGATCGACGTGAACACCGGCAAGAACGTCGGGTCGCGCTCGCTCGAGGAAACGGTGTACCGCAACAACCTGGAGGCGGCCGACGAGGTCGCCCGCCAGCTTCGGCTCCGCGACATCGGCGGGATCATCGTGATCGACTTCGTCGACATGGAGGTCAAGTCCAACCGCGACGATGTGATCAACCGTTTCCGTGAGGCGCTGTCGCGCGACAAGACCCGTACGCAGGTGTACGACATCTCCGAGCTCGGCCTGGTCGAGATGACCCGGAAGCGGGTGGGGGAGGGGCTCCTCGACTCGTTGTCGGTGCCCTGTGAGACCTGTGACGGACACGGTCACCTCCTCGATCAGGAACTGCTCGACTACTGATGTGGGGCCAGGTCGACGTGTCGCAACCACCACCGTTGCCGGTAGTCTGATCGAGCTATGTACGCAGTCATCCGCACGGGCGGAAAGCAGTACCGGGTCACCGAGGGTCAGCGGCTCGAAGTCGAGCGCCTCGGCGATGTCGGTGTCGAGGTCGCGCTGCCGGCCGTGCTGGTGGTGGACGGCGACACCGTCCTGGCCACCCCCGACCAGCTGGCCGACGCCTCGGTCTCGGCCACCGTCGTCGAGGAGGTCCGAGGCCCGAAGATCGACGGCTTCACCTACAAGAACAAGACCAACCAGCGACGCCGGTGGGGACATCGCCAGTCGCTGTCGGCCATCGAGATCACCGGCATCTCCGCCGGCTGACCGGGAGCACCGCACATGTCGAAAACAAAGGGTGGCGGGTCCACCAGGAACGGCCGGGACTCCAATGCCCAACGACTCGGAGTCAAGGTCTACAGCGGCACTCGCGTGAACGCGGGGTCGATCATCGTGCGCCAACGAGGCACTCGGTTCCACCCCGGCGACAACGTCGGCCGGGGCGGCGACGACACGCTGTTCGCCACCGCGGACGGCGTGGTCTCGTTCGGCCAGCGCCACGGACGCAAGCTGGTTCACGTTCTGCCCGAGTGACAACCCGGTCCGAGCCCGGCCGGGGCAGGAGAACGACCGGCATGGGCTGAAAGCCTCCTCTGGCTGGGTCTTCCGGAACATAACGGTCAACTGCGGGCCCTCGGCTGTCGATGGACAGCAATGATGAGGATCGTCACACGACACCTCCGCGAACCACCTGTTCGCGGGCGCCGCGACGAACGCGGCGCGGCCATGGTCGAAGCGGCCATCATCATGCCCGTCCTGTTGTTGATCGTCTTCAGCGTGTTCGAGTTCGGCCTGCTGTTCCGCGACGAGCTCACGTTGGCCCAGTCCACCCGTGACGGAGCGCGTGCCGGATCGGCGTACGGCAACGACTACGACGCCGATTTCAAGCTGATGCGCACCATCGAGAACGCGGCCACCGCCGTCCCGCCCGAGCTGATCACCCGCATCGTCGTGTTCGACCCGGGCCTGGCCGAGGAGGATGGTGCCCCGAGCGATGACTGCAAGAACGGCATCGCGGTGGTGGATGTGTGCAACGTGTACACCACCGCCAACTGGGCCGACACCCAACGGTTCGGCTGCAACGACTCGAACGACCTGGACAAGTACTGGTGTCCGGGCGACCGTCGCGTGCAGTTGGGCAACGTGGGCTACATCGGCGTGTGGATCGAGTTCTACCACCCATTCGTCACCGGCTTCTTCGGCGACGACATCACCCTGACCGACCAGACGATCATGCGGATCGAACCCAAGGACTACTGACCTGGCGCGCCATGAGGCGTGCCATTCCAACAACGAGGAGCCGTCGTGAGACCGGTCTTGCGCCGTCGGCGACACAATCAGAGCGAACGAGGGGCCAACATGGTCGAGTTCGCCATCGTCGTGCCCCTGATGGCCCTGTTCGTGTTCGGCCTCATCGAGCTGGGCACGGCCTGGCGCGACACCCTCACGGTCAACACCGCCGCCCGTAGCGGCGTGCGGATCGCCAGCAACCTGGGCAACGAGCGACTTTCCGACTGGGAGACCATCTCCTCGGTGAAGGCGGCGCTGGGCGACATCGACAGTGCCGACATCCTCAGCGTGATCGTCTACAACGCGGCCGCCACCGACGGTCAGATCCCGGCTGCCTGCCTGTCGGGAGGCGGAACCTCGGTGATCGGTTCGTGCAACCACTACACGCCGGCTCAGCTCGAGACCCTGTCCGAATCCGACTTCGGCACGACCGGCGCCGCGTGCAGCGCCAGCTCACCCGATCGCTACTGGTGTCCGCTCGATCGCAGCACCATCCAGGGCAGCCTCGATCACATCGGCGTGTACCTGCGCATCCAGTACCAGTCCAAGACCGACATCTTGCCTTTCGACACGCTCACCATCGAAGACAGCGCCGTCATGCGCGTCGAACCCCGATTGGAGACCTCGATCTGATGCGCCCGAAAACTCGCTGCCGATTCGAGCCGTTCGGCCTCTCATGCGCAGATTCTGCCCCCACGAACACTCGCTGCGAGTTCGAGCCGTTCGGCCTCTCATGCGCAGATTCTGCCCCCACGGTTGTGGGTACCGGACGGGCCGCCCGGCGGGGGCGGGGCGAGCGGGGCTATGTGCTGGGGCTCATCGGGCTGTTGATCGTTCCCCTCGTCGGCTTCGTGGCCCTCGCCACCGATGTCGGCGCATGGTACGGCGAGGCCACCTCGGTGCAACGAGCGGCCGATGCCGCCGCTCTGGCCGGCGTCGTGTGGATGCCCGACACCAACAAGGCCAGGCAGGTCGCCCTCGCTGTGGCCGAACGAAACGGGTACGACGACGCCGACCCCGACACCGAGGTCGTCGTCGAGTCGGTTCCGGGCAACGAAGAGCAGTTGCGGGTCGTCATCCGCAACTTCGACCCGCCCATCTTCTTCGCCGGAGCGTTCCTGGACGACTTCACCATCGCCCGCCAGGCCATCGCCGAATACGTCCTGCCCGTGCCACTGGGCAGCCCCCGCAACCACCTCGGCACCGGCGGTCTGCTCGGAGCCGACGAGGAGGGCTTCTGGTTGGCCATCAACGGCTTCTGTGCTCCCATGGAGCAGGGCGACCACCGTGCCGCTCGCTTCGCCGGCAACTGGGCCAATGGTGGCAACGCCAACAACCGCATCTGTCCCGATGCCACCGCTGGTGTTGGCGCCCCCGTGGGGCCCGGTCCCAACACGGGTGCCGGGGGCAACACGTACTGGGAGGACAACGACTTCTACGACGGGTCCGACACCTACGAGTTCTACATCGAGCACCCGGACAACACCGAGGACACCAGCGTCTACCTCTACGACCCCGGGTACTTCAACGCCGGTGGCCCCGATCCCGGGGCCGGCACGGTGACCACCACTTTCGCCATCCGGGCGCCCGACGGCACGCCGCTGAGCGACTCGGACAATCCGGCGTATCTCGGGTGCACCAATCTGGCCGCGACCAATGAGGTGGCCTACGCCACCGACGACGCCTCGGTCCACACCGCCACCATCCTGGGCGACAGCCGGTGGGCCCTGTTCTGCACCATCCCGGCCGCGGCCGAGGCCGGGCGCTACATCGTGTCGGCCGAGACGCTGGTCAGCGAGTTCGGCTCGGACGAATCCAATGCCTTCGCCGTGCTGGCCAGGCGGAATTCCCTCGGGGACACCTGTGATTCGCGATTCACCACCGGCTGCCCGCGGGTCTACGCCAAGGAATGGATGTCCATCTACGCTCGTGGCAACTCGCCGCAGTCCGACTTCTTCCTGGCCGAGATCGAGGACCCCCACGAGGGCAAGATCTTCCGGATCATCCTCTTCGACGCCGGCGAAGGTGGTAACACGATCAGCATCGTCGATCCCGAGGGCAACCTCGCGGCATTCGACTGGTCCACGTTCGATGGCCTCGACAGCGGCACCAACGACACCTTCGTCGATGTATCCGGTACCACCGGCTCGCTGGGCCCCGGTCGGGCGTCGAACTCCCGGTACAACGAGAGGTTCATCGAGATCCTCATCCCGTTGCCGCCCGATTTCGCGGTGGCCTATCCGTCGGGCAACCGGTGGTGGAAGGTGTTGTACGACTACAATGCCAACCCGACCGACCGCACCACGTGGTCGGCCAGCATCATCGGCGACCCCGTCCGTCTGGTGGCCTAGCCCAAACCTCGGGCCACGTTTCCATGGCCGTAGCCTTGGTCTGTGTCCAATTTCGTCGACGATGCCGGCCTCAACGTACGCGGTGGTGACGGCGGCGCGGGCTGCGTGTCGTTTCGCCGCGAGGCTCACGTGCCACGCGGCGGACCCGATGGCGGCGATGGGGGGGACGGCGGTTCGATCTGGCTCGTGGCCGATCACAACGTCGCGTCGCTGATCGCCTTCCGTGACCATCCCCACCGGCGGGCCGAGAACGGCACACACGGACAGGGCAAGAAGAAGCACGGGGCGGCAGGCGCCGATCTCGAGGTCAGGGTGCCCGAGGGAACGGCCGTGCGGTCTGTCGACGGTGAGCTGCTGGCCGACCTCACCGAGCACGGCGATCGGTACCTAGCCGCTCAAGGCGGGCAGGGCGGCAAGGGAAACGCCCGATTCCTCACCAACCGGCGCCGAGCCCCGTCCTTCGCCGAACAGGGAGAAGTCGGTCACGAGCATTGGCTTCGGCTCGAGCTGAAGCTCCTGGCCGACGTCGCCATCGTCGGTTTCCCGAATGTGGGGAAGTCCACCTTCATCGCCCGGGTGTCACGCGCCCAGCCCAAGATCGCCGACTATCCCTTCACCACGCTCGAACCGAACCTCGGCGTGGTCCGTCTGGACGACGGCATCGAGATGGTGCTGGCCGACATCCCCGGGCTCATCGAGGGGGCGGCCGAGGGCAAGGGCCTGGGCCATCAGTTCCTCCGCCACGTCGAACGGGCCCGCGTGCTTCTGGTGCTGCTCGATCTCGCCGAGGCCGCCGAGCGACCACCAGCCGAGCAGTTCCAAGTGCTGCTGCACGAGTTGGGCAGCTACCAGCCCGATCTCCTCGATCGACCCCGCGTAGTGGTGGGGGCGCGGGCCGACATCGCCGGGCACGAGTACGACGGTGCTCGGGTGTCGTCGGTGACCGGAGAGGGGGTGGCCCACACCCTCGGTGCACTGGCCCGAGAGGTCACCGAGGTCCGGGCCGAGCTACCTGAAGGCGACCGGGTGGTCATCCACCGTCCGCTGGGAGACCAGCTGCAGGTGCGTCGCGGCATCGATGGCGCGCTGGTGGTGAACGGACGGGCCGCCGAGCGGGCCGTTGCTCTGTCCGATCTCACCAACCCCGAGGCGCTGGACTACGCCCGACACCGGCTTCGTCAGTTGGGCGTCGACAAGGCACTGATCCGTGCGGGCGCCCGCGACGGAGACTCGGTTCGCATCGGCGCGTTCGAGTTCGACTACGAAGAGGACTGATGCGCCATCGACCGGTGATCGTCAAGATCGGAACCTCGTCCATCACCGACGACGTCGGGGCGATCGACCGCACCGCGGTGGCCAGGCTCTGTGTCGATGTGGCCGGGGTGCACCGTCGCCAACCCGTGGTCATCGTCACCTCGGGCGCCATCGCCGCGGGGCTGCCGGCGCTCGGGCTGCCCGAACGACCATCGGACTCGGTCACGCTCCAGGCCGCTTCGGCCGTGGGCCAGATCGGGCTGCTCGGCGCCTATCAGGAAGAACTGGCCCAGCAGGGTCTGGTCACGGGGCAGTTGTTGTTGGCGCCCCTCGACTTCGTGGTGCGCAGCCAGTACCTGCACGCCCGCAACACCTTGGGCCGGCTGTTGGAGCTCGGCGTCGTTCCCGTGATCAACGAGAACGACGCCATCGCCGATGACGAGATCCGATTCGGCGACAACGACCGGTTGGCGGCTCTGGTGGCCCACCTGGCCGACGCCGAACTGCTGGTCCTGCTGACCGATACCGAGGGTGTGCTCACCGCCGACCCCCGCATCGACACATCGGCGTCGCTCATCGAGGAGATCGTCGAGTTCGACCATCAACTCGAGTCCCGGGCCGGCGGGGCCGGTTCGGCGCGGGGCAGCGGTGGCATGGCCTCCAAGCTGACCGCGGCCAAGATCGCCGCCTGGTCTGGTGTGCGAACGGTGATCGCGTCGGCGTCACGCCCGGGCGTGTTGGCCGCGGCCGTGGCTGGTGAGAGCGGGGTCGGCACCGTCGTGGTGCCCCGGTCCGAGCGGCTGGGCGCCCGCAAGCTGTGGATCGCCTTCGCGGTGGGGTCCAAGGGTTCGGTGGCCGTGGATGCGGGCGCCCGGCGGGCGTTGCAGGACGGCGGCCGATCGCTCCTGGCCGCCGGCGTCATGTCGGTGCACGGTGCCTTCGATGTCGGGGATGCCATCGAGATGGTGGACCCCGACGGGGTCGTCTTCGCCAAGGGCCTCGTGCGCCACGATTCCGTTGACCTCGAGGGACTGGCCGGCAAACGGTCGGCCGACCTGCCCGACGGGGCCCCGTCCGTCGTGATCCACCGCGACGACCTGGTGATGCTGCCCGAGTGACCCGACTCACCGATCAGCGGCGCCAGATGGCTCGTCGTACCGGCCGCAGGATGAGGTCGGCTTCGGGGATGCCGAGCCGGAAGGCCAGCGTGACGTAGACGAAGCCAGCCAGACCGATGGTGAGGACCATGGCGATCGGGGTCGGCGTGGCCTCGGTGATGGTCTTGACCACCGCAGCCGTCAGGAAGGCCGCCGCCGCCGGCCGGATGACCGCGGCCAGCGCAGGCAGGGCCAGCGGTGGCGTGGGGAGCGATCGGGTGATCAGGCGTTCGAGCAGCACCAGCTCGACCCATGCCGCGATCGCCGACCCGACAGCCAGCCCCACCGCACCGAGCCGGAAGATGTCCTCCGCCGAGCGCTCGGACCGGGGGAGCGGACCGTGCAGCCCGAAAACGTTGCCCAGATCGATCAGCGTGGTCCCTTCGACGAGAACTCGATCGAACTGGAAGGCGAAGAACAGGCCCAGGCCCGCTGCGACCAGCACGCGGATGATGGCGATCCGGGCCGGTCCCCGCGTGTTGCCGGTGGCGTACATGGTGTTCTGACTCAGCCGGGACAACCCGATGGCCGGGACGCCCAGAGCCAGTGCGCCCATCACCAGCCAAACACTGAGCCGGAGCTCGTCGGTGAACTCGGTGGAGCCGAAGAGCGTGCCGGCCAGGCTCTGGTACAGCGTCCCGACGATGAGATCACCGGCCGCGACGTAGGCCACCGCCACGAAGCCGAGGAAGAAGGCGATCTGCGCGAAGCCCCGGCGGGCCCGGGCGAGCATGGCGGACGGATCACCCGTGAGACGACTCATCTCCGGCAGTTCGGCCGCCGCCACGCTCATGGCGAACAGGCTGATGGGCAGCAGGTACAGCACCTGGGCGAAACCGAGGACGGTGAGCGCTCCTTGGGCCAGCAGGGCTGCCAGGAGGAGGTCGACGTACGCCGACAGCTGGATGACACCTCGGCTGAGGAGCACGGGCGCGAAACGTCGGCCCACATCGCGCACCTCGCGCGAGCGGTGGTCCAGCGACGGACGGATGTGACCGCCCACCTCGCGCAGGGCCGGGACCTGCACCAGGACCTGGAGGATGCCACCGGCCACGACACCCCACGCCAAGGCATCGACGATGTCGAGCTTGGCCCATCCGGCCAGACCGACGACGATCAGCACGGCGATCTGCGCCGCGTTCCACGCAACAGGGGCCACGTAGCTGATGAAGAAGCGGCCATGGGTGTTGAGCACCCCGAGGCACCAGGCCGACACCACCAGGAAGCCCAGACCGATGGTGACGATCCGCACCAGCGGAACGGTGGCCGCGAACACGTCGTCGGGGAGCTGGCCCGCCGTCAACATCCAGGTGAGAGGCCGAGCCACCAGCACGCCGAGCGCCACGAGGGCGGTGGTGATCGCCAGGAGCAGGCCCAGGACCGCGCCGGCCAGCTTGTTGGCCCGCTCCTCCTCTCCCTCCTTCAACAGCCCGGCGTAGACCGGTATGAACGAGGCCGACAGCGTCCCCTCGCCCAACAGGTTCTGGAGGAGGTTCGGGATGCGCATGGCGGCCCGCAGGGCCTCGGTGGCCGTGCCCGCACCCAGGAAGGCGGCGATGGCCATCTCCCGTATGACACCAGCTACGCGGCTGAGGAAGATGCCCGCAGCCACCAGTACCGAGCCTGACCTGGAGCGGGAAGCATTCGGCACGCGATGACCCTAGTGGCGCCCAACCGTCCCGCCGTGGCCCCTCCGGCAGCGTTCCCGACCGGGAACCGGTTTCGGAGCCGGGGTGAGCGACCGATAGCCTCGGCCCCATGGCCGAACGCTTTTCCGATGTGTCCACGGTGCGCAAGCAGCTCAGCGATGTGGACTACCTGGCTG
>JAOUEE010000304.1 GCA_029858875.1 Acidimicrobiia bacterium | reverse complement strand
CGACCACGGGGACCGAGGGCGACGACGACACCGCGGCACCCGATCTCGACTCGGTGGTCGGACGCCACGCGGGCCAGGAGTGGTTCGCCGGAACGGTTCCCGCCACGCCCACCGCGGCCGACCCGGGCGCCGAGCCCATCAAGTTGGGCATGATCAACCAGGAGAACAGCCCGGCCGGGTCGTTCCCCGAGATCCGGGCCGCGGCCCAGGCCGGCATCGAGTTCATCAACAACGAACTGGGCGGGGCCGATGGCCGGCCGCTCGAGCTGGTGCCCTGCGAGGCCGTCTTCGACGCCACCGTGTCGCAGAACTGCGCCCAGGACCTGATCCAGCAGGGCGTGGTGGCCTTGGTGGGCGGCATCGACGTCACGAGCAACGGCTCCATCCCCATCCTCGAGGCCAACGGCATCCCCCAGCTGGGCGGGATCCCGGCCAACACCGAGGAGCAGGTCAGCGACCACATGTTCTTCTTCTCCGGCGGGACCGCCGGAGGGGTGGCGGCCATGCTGTCGCACGCCAAGGAGAACGGGGCCAGCAAGGTGTTCCTCGCCTTCGGTGACTTCCCTTCGTTCAGCGTGGCGGCCGAGGAGTATGCGGTGCCGGTGGCCGAGTCCCTGGGTCTCGACGTCCAACTGGCCCCGTTCCAGCTCCTGACCACCGACTTCCTGCCCGTGCTCACCGATGCGGCCGAGAGCGGCGCCGACGCCGTGATCGTGTTGGCCGCCGACAGCGCCTGCGTGAACGTCATCGGCGACTTCGACGAACTGGTGCCCGACGCCCAGCTGTACATGACCGGGGCGTGCGCGGCCGACGAGATCGCCGATGCCGTGGGCGACAAGCTCCACGACGTCATCCTCAACAACGAGGGGCCCAACGACCCCGACGACACCGGGGGCAGCATCTATCAGGACGTCGTCGACACCTACGCGACCGAACCGGCCGGTGGCGCGGGCACGGTGGGCTTCCGGGGCCTGATGAACGCGTGGGCGATCATCGACGAAGTCGGCGCCGACGCGACGTCCGAGCAGATCCTCGAATTGGTGCGGGCGGCCGAGGACCGACCCAGCTTCTGGGGTCACCCCTACACCTGTGACGGCAACCAGATCCCCGGTCTGCCGGCCCTGTGCGCCCCGCAGCAGACGTTGTTCTCGCTCGTCGACGGCGACCTCGTCGACGTCAGCGAAGGGTGGATCGACACCGTGGCGCTCTACCAAGAGGCCCTCGGCTGACGGCCCTCTCCACGAGCGATGAGCCACGTCAACTTCCTGCTTCAGGGTCTCGGCCTGGGCAGCGTGATCGCCGCCCTCGCCCTCGGCGTGGTGCTCACGTTCCGGGCGTCGGGCGTCGTCAACTTCGGTCACGCCGCCACCGGCATGTACGTGGCCTTCTCCTATTACGAGCTGCGCAACACCGGGGAACTGGTGCTGCCCATCCTGGGCCTACCGGATCGCATCACGATCGTCGGCCAGACCGAGGGGGCCACCGAGGTGGCCCAGCCCACCGAGACCACCGCCCTGATCATCGCTGCGCTGTTGGCCGCGGCCATCGGAGCTCTGCTGTACTTCGGCGTGTTCCGATGGCTGCGCACCGCCCCGGCGCTGGGTCGGGTAATCGCATCGGTCGGCGTGTTCATCTACTTCATCGGCATCGCCGACCTCCGCTTCGCGACGCGCGGGGCCACCGTCGGCACGATCGACGGGCCGCTCCCCAACGACCTCATCACCTGGGGTCGGCTCACCAACCGCCAGGACATCCTGCTCACCACCGCGTTCGTCCTGCTCGCCACCATCGGGCTGGCCGCCCTGTACCGCTACACCCGCTTCGGTCTGGCCACGCGAGCCGCGGCCGAGAACGAGCGCGGCGCGGTCCTCTTGGGGCTGCCTCCCGACCGGATCGGCGTCCTGAACTGGATGCTGGCCACCGTGGTCGGGGGGCTGTCGGTCATCCTGGTGGCCGAGCGGGTGTCGCTCGACCCGACCAACACCGGACTGCTGATCGTGCCCGCGCTGGCCGCGGCCCTGGTCGGCTCGTTCACCTCGTTCGGCGCCACCGCAGCAGCCGGCCTCGGCATCGGCATGTTGATGACCGAGCTGTTCAACCTCCAGAGCGAGTGGTCGTGGCTGCCCACGGATCTGGGGATCCAGCAGGGCGTCCCCTTCCTGTTGATCATCGTGCTGATGGTGTTTCGCGGCCAGTCCCTCCCGGATCGGGGTGAGGTCCAGCTGCGGGCACTGCCACGGGCCCCCCGCCCCTCCCACCCCGCGCTCGCCAGCCTGATCGTGGCCGCGGCGGGCCTCGTCGGCCTGCTCACGCTGGGCACCGACTGGCGGGGCGCGATCATCGTCTCGGGCACCGCAGCGGTGCTGTCACTGTCGGTCGTCGTCCTCACCGGGTACGTGGGGCAGATCTCCCTGGCCCAGTACACCTTCGCCGGGATCGCCGCGTTCATGATCGTCCGCATCACCGAGGGCTGGGGCGTCCACTTCCCGCTGGCGCCGATCCTGGCCGCCGTGGTGTCCATGGCCGCGGGCCTGGTCATCGGGTTTCCGGCCGTGCGGGTGCGGGGCATCAATCTGGCCATCGCCACCCTGGCCGCGGCGGTGGCCGTGGAGGAACTGGTGTTCAAGTGGTCCTGGTTCACCGGCGGGCTGGTGGGATCGAGGGTCGAGCCGCCCACGCTGTTCGGCTGGGACCTCTCGGCCAACCTGGCCGGGGACTTCGAGCGCTGGGAGTTCGGCGTGGTCGTGGTGGTCACCGCCACCGTCCTCTTCATCGCCGTGGGCAACCTGCGCCGGTCGAGCACCGCGGTGCGATGGCTGGCCGTCCGATCCAACGAACGGGCTGCCGCGGCGGCGGGCATCGACGTGTCGGGCACCAAGCTGTGGGCGTTCGCGGTGTCGTCTTTCATCGCCGGTCTGGGTGGGGCACTCATCGCCTACCGGCAGCCCACGCTGTCCACCGGCAGCTTCCTCGTCGTCTCCTCGCTGATCGCTCTGGCCATCACCTACCTGGCCGGCATCACCAGCCTCAGCGGCGCCGCGGTGGCCGGCATCCTGGCCACCGGCGGGCTGCTCACCGTGGGCCTCGAACGAGTCAGCGATGGCTCGTCGGAGTACCAGTTCGCCCTGAACGGGCTGTTCCTCATCATCGCCGCCGTGGTCTACCCATCGGGCATCACCGGCGCCGTTCGCGAGGTCGTGGCCCGGCGTCGGGCCACGACCTCGCGCGGCGATGCCGTGGCGACATGACCCCCGTTCGCATCCGCCCACCGATCCCAAACGCCACCGCGATAGGAGCACACTCATGAAGGTCGACGGAGGCCTCGGAACCCAGGACATCAAGAAGGCGGCCTCGGCCGCGGCGGCCAACGAGGCCGCCGGGTACGACGGGCTGTGGACGGCCGAGACCGCGCACGACCCATTTCTGCCGCTGTCGGTGGCCGCCGCGGCCACCGACCGGGTCGAGCTGGGCACCAGCATCGCGGTGGCCTTCGCCCGCAATCCGATGCTCCTCGCCAATACCGGCTGGGACCTCCAGTACCTGAGCGGCGGTCGCTTCATCCTGGGGCTCGGCAGCCAGATCAAGCCCCACATCACCAAGCGCTTCTCGATGGAGTGGTCCAAGCCGGCGGCGCGCATGCGCGAGATGGTGTCGGCGGTGCGAGCCATCTGGGATTGCTGGCTCAACGGCACCAAGTTGGACTTCCGGGGCGACTTCTACACCCACACCCTCATGACGCCCTTCTTCACGCCTCCGGCAGGGCAACTGGCCGACGTCGGCCCCCCGAAGATCTACCTCGCCGGCGTGGGTGAGCTGATGACCGAGGTGGCCGGCGAGGTCTGTGACGGCTTCATCTGCCATGGCTTCACCACCGAGCGCTACCTGCGCGAGGTCACCATCCCGGCCCTCGAGCGGGGCCGCCAGAAGGCGGGCCGGACGCTCGACGGTTTCGACATCGTGGGTCCGTCGTTCGTGGTCACCGGCTCGAACGAGGACGAGATCGAGGCGGCCAAGGCCGGCACCCGCCAGCAGATCGCCTTCTACGGCTCCACCCCGTCGTACAAGGGCGTGCTCGACATCCACGGCTGGGGTGAGCTCCAGGGCCAGCTCAACCGGCTGTCCAAGGAAGGCAAGTGGGTGGAGATGGGCGATGCCATCGACGATGAGATCCTCCACACCTTCGCCGTCGTCGCCGAGCCCGAGGGAATCGCGCCGGAGCTGTCGCGCCGGTACGGCGACGTGATCAACCGCGTCAGCTTCTACGCCCCCTACGCCAGCGACCCCGACCGCTGGCAGCCGGTGATGGCCGCGCTCAAAGCGGTCTGAGGCCCCGATGCCGGCCTTTGCCGACCGTCTGGCCGCGCAGAACCCCGGGGCGGTGGCCCTACGCGACCCGGATCGTGCGCTCACGTGGGCCGACGTGAGTGATCGGCTCGACCGCGTCAGCGCCCGGCTGCTCGAGCGCGACCTCGGGCCGAGCCATCGGATCGCCGTGTTCGCCGAGAACGCGGCCGAGACGGCCCTCGCCCATCTGGGCGGACTCCTGGCCGGGGCGTCCACCGTGCCCGTGAAC
>JAOUEE010000303.1 GCA_029858875.1 Acidimicrobiia bacterium | reverse complement strand
TCCCTCGCCCTGCACCACGACCACCTTGGTCTCGGGTTGCTCGTCGAACCACCGCGCCGCACGACGCAGCTCGTCCAGCGTCTCGACGCCGAGGGGGTTGAGCTTGTCGGGGCGATTCAGGCTGACTCGCCCGACGGCACCATCGACGGACACCGCGATGGTGGCGAAGTCGGGTGTCGTCACCGATGCCCACCGGGCGACGAGGACAGGATGGCCTCGATGGCGACGGCGGCATCCTCACGATGCTGGCTGCGAGCGGCGGCGGCCGCGGCCACCACCTGCTGCGGGGTCAACGGCCGACCGGAGGCGAGAACGGCGGGCACATCGAGGGGCCGCCCGGCCCGCAGACAGGCCAGTGTCAGACAGCGGGCGGCCGAGGGACTGGGGCGGTTGCGGTAGGCGTCGATGACCTGCTGGCAACCGGTGGGGTCGCCGTCGACCAGCCCGACGTAGCCGTACCACGCGGGGTGCACGCTGACCGAGGCGCCGGCCAGGATCCGGCGGGCCTCGTCGGGTCGGTTGGTCGAGGCGAAGATCTCGACCAGCAATGTGGTGAGCTGCTCGACGAGGTGAGGATCTCCACTGTGGGCGGCGATCCGCTCGAGGTCGACCAGCGCCGAGCTGTCACCTGCCTGCAAACGGCCGAGCGCGGCTTCGGCCGCCTGTGCCGTGGCGTGATGGGCCCGGTGGCGGCGACTGGCGACGAGCACCGACAGGCTCTGCACGCCGAACACCACCATGAGGAACGCAGCGAAGCGGTACTCGATCTGCCAGAACGCGGCGGCGGTCAGGGCGGCGACCACCACCGACACGACGGCGGCCCGCACCGGACGGTCGGCCGCCTCGCCGGGCAACAGCTCCTGCATCACATGTCCACCGTCGAGGGGCAGCACCGGCAACAGGTTGAGGGCGCCCCACGCCAGGTTGATCCACACGGCCAGGGCGAGAATCCGAGCCAGCCCCTCGCCGCGTGACAGGTCGTCGGTGGAGAGTCCGGCATCGAGCACCACCGCACACACCACCGCGCCCAGTCCGAGGGCGAAGCCGGCGAGCGGTCCGGCCAGACTCACCCCGATGGCCTGCGCCCGGGTGGGCGGCGCCGTGGGCACATACGTGGTGAGCCCGCCGAAGGCGTAGATGATGACGTCGGGCTCGGCCCCCAGGCGGCGAGCGGCGAAGGCATGGCCCAGCTCGTGCACCAGGATCGACGGGAAGAGCACCGCCATCCACACGAGGGCCCACCGCACGTCGACCGCGCCGAAGAACAGCACGATCAGGAAGAAGCTCCATTCGACCCGAACGGGGAACCCGAAGAGCGAGAAGCGGAGACCGCCGGAGGCGGACGCCAGGGGGAGAGCCACATCGGCACCATACAGGGGATGTTCGGCGGGAGTCTCGGTGGTCGGCGCCCGCGACCACCATCGCACCGGCTAGCATCGAACGCATGTTCGCCACCGCCACCCCGCATGCTTCCCCGGCCGACACCCCGGCGCTTCCCCGCTGGCAGCAGGGGCTCAACGCCGATCAACTGGCGGCGGCCATCCACGACGACGGACCACTCCTCATCGTCGCTGGAGCCGGTACCGGCAAGACCACGACGCTGGCCGCCCGCGTCTCGCACCTGCTCGACTCGGGGGTACGCCCCGACCGGCTGCTGTTGCTGACCTTCACCCGTCGGGCCGCGGCCGAGATGCTCACCCGTGTGGGCGCCGTCAGTGGCCACCAGGCGGCCACGCAGATCTGTGGTGGCACCTTCCACTCGGTGGCCAACCGCCTGCTGCGGCGCCACGCCGCCGCCGTGGGGCTGGCGGCCGACTTCACCGTGCTCGACCCGGCCGACGCAGCCGAACTGGTCGGTCTGGTCCGCGCCGAGCTGGGCCTGGCCGAGCGCCGCGTCCGCTTTCCCCGCAAGGAGACCATCGCCGCGCTCTACAGCCGCCTGGTGAACGCCCAGTCCAATCTCGGTTCGGTCATCGACGAGGCCTACCCGTGGCTGCATCCCCACCTGGACTCGCTGCGTGAGGTCTTCAGCGGCTACGCCGACGCCAAACGGCACCAACAGGTGCTCGACTACGACGACCTGCTGCTGTATTGGCGGGCCATCACCGTGGCGCCCGGATTGGGCGACCAGCTCCGAGCCGACTTCGACCACATCCTCGTCGACGAGTACCAGGACACCAACCGACTCCAGGCCGACATCGTGGCGGGCATGTCCGGGCCGGCGGCGGTCACCGTCGTCGGAGACGACGCCCAGGCCATCTACGGCTTCCGGTCGGCCTCGGTGGAGAACCTCTGGGAGTTCTCCGCTCGCTTTCCCGGCGCGGCCACGGTCACCCTCGAGCAGAACTATCGATCCACCCGGCCCATCCTGGCCGTGGCCAACGCCGTGCTGGCCCAGTCCGACACCCATCTCGCCAAGGAACTGTGGACCGATCGAGAGGGCGGTGTCCGGCCCCGCCTGGTCACCGCCCACGACGAGGGAGCGCAATCCAATCTGGTGTGCGATCGCATCCTGGAGCTGCGCGAGCAGGGCTTCGACCTGCGCGACCAGGCCGTGCTGTTCCGCGCCAACCACCACAGCGATCATCTCGAGCTGGAGCTCGGCCGGCGCGACATTCCCTACGTGAAGTACGGGGGGCTGCGGTTCCTCGAGGCAGCGCACGTGAAGGATCTGATGGCCCTGCTCCGGATCCTCGAGAATCCCGCCGATCAGCTTGCGTGGAACCGGGTCCTCGCCTCGGCCGAGGGCATCGGTCCGGCCACCATCGCCCGGCTGTCCGGTGAGTTGGGCATCGATGTCCACGACCCCGAGGCCCTGACCCGATTCTGCGACGGCGTCGGCCACGTGCCGGCCAGTGCACAACCGGCCACCGATGAGCTGCGGTCCGCCGCCGCGTACTGTCGGTCCGAACCCGCCCCGTCGCCCGCCGACCAGATCGAGCGGCTCCGCCGATTCTGCGAACTGACCTTCCCGGCCCGCTATCCCGATGCCGTGGTGCGCCTGGGCGACCTGGAACAGCTCCAGGCGTCGGCGCTGCGCTACAGCAGCCGGTCCCGCTTCCTCGTCGAGCTCACCCTCGATCCGCCCGACCGCACCAGTGACCTGGCCGGCAAACCGCACCTCGACGACGACTACCTGACCCTGTCCACCATCCACTCGGCCAAAGGGGGCGAGTGGCGGGCCGTCCACGTGATCCATGCGTCCGACGGCAACCTGCCCAGCGACATGGCCCTGTCGGACCGAGACGGGCTGGAGGAGGAGCGACGACTGCTCTACGTGGCCCTCACGCGCGCGCAGCAGGTGCTCGATGTCACCGTCCCGCTGCGCTATCACACCAGCCGGTACGGATCCGACGACGACCACCAACTGGCCCCCATCTCCCGGTTCCTCGAGCCGGTGCGTGGCGACTTCGACGAGACCGCAGCGGTCGACGAACCGACCATCGACCAGATCATCGAGACCAACGGCGTGTCGGTGGCCGATGAGGTGAGCGCCTCCATCGAAGCCCTCTGGGCCGGATGACCGGCCGGGCCCGCGGGCCGAGCGTCAGCGCAGGGGCGGGTCGACGCAGTTGCCGGTTCCCCCGGTGCCACCCGAGGACGAGTCGGTGAAGGGCCCGTTGTAGCCACTGCCCGGATCCGAGGTGTTCAGGTAGCGCGCCACGCCGTCGGCCAAGGCCACGGCCTCGGCATCTTGCACGTCGGCCCGGGCGAACAGCGCGGCCTCGGAGGGATTGCTCAGGTAACCGGGTTCGGTGATGGCGGAGGGCACGCCCGGTGTGTAGCGGTGGATGCCGTAGTAGTCCTGGCCGTCGGCGGTGACCCGGGTGTTGACCCCGGCCCGCACCGTGTAGGCCCAGTTGGCCGAGAAGCGGCCCATGGCGGCCTTCAGCTCCTCGAACAAGAGTCCGGACAGACGCTTGCTGTCATCGGAGTCGTGCTGGTAGTAGGTCTCGGTGCCCGGCGTCGACCGGGTGAGCACGGCTCCGCCATTGTGATGGACGCTGATGAACACGGCGGGGTCGAGACTGTTGGCGATCTCGCCGCGGGTGTACAGCGGCAGGCGAATGTCGGTGGTGCGGGTCAGCAGCACCGAGTAGCCGCGTGCTCGCAGGATGTCCTTCGCCTTCTGGGCGATGACGAGGTTGAGGCGCTTCTCGACCAGACCGTTGCTCCCGACCGTGCCCGGCTCTGAGCCGCCATGGCCGGCGTCGAGCACGACATCCACGCCGCCCACGAACCGTCCATCGGCGATCGTTATCTCGTTGGTGCAAGGAGTCAGCACCCGGTAGCTGCCGTCGGACAACCGCTCGCGGACGGGCAGCACCACCCCGCTCGGCGACACCACCACGCCGCGTCCGTTGCCCCCGCCTCCGGCCGACCCGACGCGAATGGTCTCACAGCCGAGTCGGGTGTTCATGCCCCGGCGGCGAGCGTCGTCACGGGCGATCACGCACACCTCGTACCGGCCGTCGGGCAGCGTGACGTCGAATCCGAACCCGTGCCAGGGTCCTCGGTGATACACGGGAATGAGGTCGCGTCGGATGCCTCGGGCCTTCTTCCCGGCCGCGAACGCACCGTTGAGTT
>JAOUEE010000035.1 GCA_029858875.1 Acidimicrobiia bacterium | reverse complement strand
CCGTCGCACCTCGACGGGGTCGAGGTCGAAGCCGAAGTGGGCGGCCGATGCCGTGACCCGGTCGAGGTGACGATCCAGCAGCACCGCGCCTGCCGCCGGCTCCCACGCCATGGTCTCGAGCAGGCGAAATCCGGTACGGGCCCGTTCCAGCACCCGGGCCTTGTCGTGGGCCTCGGCCCATTCGGCGTCGGGCTCGCTGTCCCACACGATGCCGCCACCCACGCCGTACTCGAGCGTGCCGTGCCGGCGGTCGATGTGAGCCGTGCGGATGGCGACGTTGAACTCCAACGAGCCGTGTGGGGCGAGCACGCCGACGGCGCCGGTGTAGATGCCGCGGGGCTCGTCCTCGAGGGCGGCGATGATCTCGGTGGTGCGCACCTTGGGCGCGCCGGAGATCGACGCGGCGGGGAAGCAGGCGGCGAAGATCTGGGCCAACGACGCGTCGGATCGGGCGGTGACGGTCGACGTGAGCTGGTGCACCGTCGGGTAGGACTCGACGGTGTGCAGCGCGCTGACCGCCACCGACCCGACCTCGGCGATCCGGCCGAGGTCGTTGCGGGTCATGTCCACGATCATCGTGTTCTCGGCCCGGTCCTTCTCGCTGGCGAGGACCTCGTCGGCCAGATCGCGATCGATCACCGGATCGGGGTGCCGCGGTCGGGTTCCCTTCATGGGTCGGGTCTCGATCACCCCGTCGCGCCGGCGCAGGAAGAGCTCGGGCGAGGCCGAGGCCACGGCCTGGTCGCCCAGATCCAGATAGGCGACGTGATCGCCCCGCTGCGCACGCACCAACGACTCGAACAGGCCAAGCGGATCGCCGTCGAAGGCGGCCCGAAGGCGCATGGTGTAGTTGACCTGATAGCTGTCGCCCCGGCCGATGTGCTGGCGAATGCGGGCCAGGTCGAGCCGGTACCGGTCGAGGTCGCGAGTGGCGTCGATGGCTCCCACCGCGAAGTCGGCCCCGGCCGGCCCCCGGGAGGGCTCGGCGTGCTCGAACACGCCGAAGGCCACCAGGGGACAGCGCGGGTGTCGTCGCGCCGTGATGGCCGGGTCGAAGGCCGGGCCCGCGTCGTAGCTGACCATCCCCACCACCCAGTACCCGGCTTGCTGGGCCGCCTCGGCTCGCTCCAGCGCGGGTACCACGGTGGGCAGGTCCCAGGCGGTGATGGTGTCCATGGGATCGCGAAACGACAGCCAGGTCCGGCCGGTGGCGGTGGGGAAGCGCAGGATCGCCTGGCGGACCTGCGTCGGAGTCGGGGAGGCCGGCATCGTCTGGCCACGATAGGCCCTGGCTCTGTCGCTCGACGGTACGAAGTCCAGGGCCGACGGCGGGGGTGCGGCGGGCACCGCTCGTTTCGGGGGCACCGGCGCCGACAGGATCCCGGTGACAGGCCCGAGGCATCGCGCCGACATCGACGGACTGCGCGCCGTGGCCATCGCTCTGGTGGTCGGCTACCACGCCGGCGCGCCCGGATTCGCCGGGGGTTTCGTCGGCGTGGACGTCTTCTTCGTCGTGTCGGGCTTTCTCATCACCCGACAGCTGTGGTCCGGGCAGGAGCGGGCCGGGACGATCGATGTCCTCGAGTTCTGGGGTCGGCGAATCCGGCGACTGGCGCCGGCGGCCACGGTCATGATCCTGGTCGTGGTGGCGGTGTCGGTGCCGGTGGCGTCGCCCCTGGCCTGGGACGACACCTGGCGGGCCGCGGTGGCCAGCAGCGTCTACCTGTCGAACGGGTTCTTCGGGGCCGAGTCGGCCGACTACTTCGCGGCCGAGGTCACCACGAACCCGCTGCTGCACACCTGGTCGCTGGCGGTCGAGGAGCAGTTCTACCTGGTGTGGCCCGTGGTGTTGCTGGTCGCCGCGTCGTGCGGTGGGTCCACGTCGGCGGGCCGCCGGCGTCGATGGCTGGCGATCGTGGCGCTGGTGAGTGTTGCCTCCTTCGCCCTCTGTGTGGTGCTGACCCAGCGAGGAACGCCGTGGGCGTTCTATGCCAGCCCGGCCCGAGCCTGGGAGTTCGGCCTGGGCGCGATGGTGGCTCTGGGCGGTCCGCGCTGGCTTCGCCCGTGCCATGGCCGACGCACCCTGTTGGCGGCCCTCGGCACCGCCCTGGTGCTGTCGGCGGTGTGGATGTTCGACCGCTCGACCGCCTTCCCCGGGGCGTGGGCCCTGCTGCCGGCCACGGGCACGGCCCTGCTCATCGCCGCCGACGCCCGCGTGCTGCGACCGCTGCTGTCGGCCGCCCCGGTGCAGTGGCTGGGCCGGATGTCGTACGGGTGGTACCTGTGGCACTGGCCCATCCTGGTGCTGGGCGTGGGCTATCTGGGCCCGGTGGGGCTGGGTCCCCGGGTTGGACTGACCGTGGTGGCACTGGCGCCGGCCGTGTGGTCCCACCGGGTGGTCGAGCAACCGTTGCGTTTCCACCCCCGGCTGGCCCGGTCGGCGGCACCCAACTTCGCCCTCGGTGCCGCCCTGGCCGGTGCCGTTGCCCTCGCCGTGGTGGCGGCGGGCACAGAGATGCAGGGCCGGCTCGACCGGCCCGAGGTGCGCGTGCTGGCCGCGGCCCAGCAGGACCTGCCGGTCCTGGCCGACCAGGACTGCGAGACGCTCGACGTCGACGAACTGTTCGACGAGTGCCGGACGGTTCCCCCGGATGGTGACGGGTCGGCCCCCATCCTGTTGCTGGGCGACTCCCACGCGGGGCAGTGGCAGCCGGCTCTGGAGCAGGGTGCGGTGAGGCTGGGTCATCCGCTGGTGACCAGTTGGCGGGGCAACTGTCCGGCCATTCCCGTGGCCGTGGCGGTCGACGGGCGCAGCTCGGCCGAGTGCCGATCGCGTCAGGCCCACATGCTCGACCTCGTGGACGACATCGAGCCCGCGGCGGTGGTGCTCAGCCACTCGGCGGCCTACGACGTGAGCGACGCCGAGTGGCAGTCGGGCCTGGAGACCATGGTGGCGGAGCTGGAAGAGCGGCACATCCCGGTGGGCGTGCTGTTGGACATCCCCCGCCAGGAGACCGATCCGGTGCACTGCGCCGCCGTGCACGGGCTCGACGCCGAGTGCACCGTCGACCGGGAGACGGCTGACGCCCAGTTGGCGTCAGCCCATGCCCGCGAGCTGGAGATACTGGTCGATGCCGGCCACGGAGTGGCCTTCGATCCGTTGCCGGTCCTGTGCGACCGCGAGAACTGCCCTCTCCTGGTGGACGACGTGGTCACCTACCGCGACAGCAACCACCTGACGGCGACGTTCGCGTCCCGACTCGGTCCGGACATCCGCCGATGGTTGCGACACGAGGTGTTGGGCGGCTGATCAGGTCTCGAGGCCCAACCGGCTCCAGAGCCGGCGGGGCCCGGTGGTGAGCAGGCCGCACTCGTCGAGCAGGCGTCGAACCTTGTTGAGCGAGGCGTTGACGTCGGCCTCGTGTTGCGGGTCGCGTCGGACCGAGCGCACCACCTCGTCGGGAATGTCGTACTCGGCGACCAGATGGTCGGGGAGCCCCATCATCTGGTCGGCCATGAGCGCCAGCACCACGGGCGCGGTGTAGGCCAGCGCGGCCCGCTTGGGCCGGCCGAGCGTCGCGATGCGCCGCTTCAGCTGGTGCCGGGCGAAGCTCAGGTGTCGGGCCTCCTCGGTGACGTGGATGCGCATGATGCGTTCGAGCAATGGGTGCTCGGCTCCCTCGCGCAGGGCCTGGCGCTGCACGTGGTCGATGGGGTCTTCGCCGCCGAGCACGAACACGAAGAACAGCTCGGGGAAACGGGTGGCCAGCTTGACCACCTGTTGGGCCCCGAGGCGCAGCCGCAGGGGCAGCGGCCCGGTCTCGAGACCGGTGCGGTTGACGAACTCCTGGAACATCAGCGAGTGCTGCGACTCCTCGATGACCTCGTGGTAGGCGTACCGGAACTCGCTCGATCCGTTGTCGAGCCCAGCGGCGTAGGCCAGCAGTCCTCGGCTGAGCACGCTCTCGAACACCACGCCGCTGCGCATGCGATGGGCCACCAGGTGCAGGCCCAGTCGGGCCCGGGTGGCATCGTCGAGCGTGTCCCACCAGACCGTTTCACCGAGTAGTCCCTCGGCCGCCGGGATCCAGCGAGGGTCCTCGGCATCGATGGCGTTGGCGGGGTCGTCCCAGGCGACATCGAGGTAGGCATCGTGACGCTTGGTGATCGACTGCTGGTTGAGGCGGTCGATGAGCGCTTCCCAGGCGTCGTCGCCCAGGGCGTCACGGCCGATGCGTTCTTCGGTGGCCAGATCGTGATCGGCGATGGTCATGGGGTCTCCGTTTCGACGAGGTGTA
Organism: Acidimicrobiia bacterium; assembly: GCA_029858875.1. Lineage (GTDB taxonomy): Bacteria > Actinomycetota > Acidimicrobiia > Acidimicrobiales > SHLQ01 > JAOUEE01. The sequence goes on along the minus strand of JAOUEE010000035.1, from coordinate 14,357 downwards.
GCGCCGCCAGTTCCTTCAGTGCGCTGATGACGGCTGCGGCGGCGGGCGGATCGGGATCTATCATCTGATGGGCGGCCTGGCCCTCGAGCAGGGACAGGGTGAAGTCGGGGGCCACCGTGGCCAGGGGACGACCTTGGAGCTCGGGGAAGGTGGCGGCCCAGGTCTGGCGCACGCGGTCGCGGATGTGGCCGGCCAGCGTGGTGATCGTGGCAGCCAGTTCGGGCTCGTGGCGAGCGCTGATGGACAGCTCGAACCACGCCTGGTGCTCATCCGATGAGCAGATCTGCCACAGCAGGTCGACGGCGGCGTCGATTCGGTGGCTCTCGTCGGAGATGGCGGACATCGCCGTGCGGAACTGCTCGATGTGGCGCTCCACCAGCCACTCGCCGGCCGCCACCCACAGCTCGGCCCGTGTGGGGAAGTGGTGCAGGAGGGCGCCGCGTGAAACGCCGGCTCGTTGGGCGATCTCGGTCGTGCTGGCGCCCTGGTAGCCCAGCTCCACGAGGGCCGAAACGGTGGCCTCCAGCAGGCGGGCAGTGGTCTGGGCGGTGCGCTCGGCCTGGGTGCGCCGAATGGTGGCCGTCATCGGACCCACACTGCCTGTTCACTTACAAACAGTCAAGCCTGTTTGTAAGTAACGGTGCCAGTGACGGGCCCACGCCGGGCGCCCGCCTCGTCACGAGGTCGGCCGAGCAACGCTCAGATGGGCAGATCGCCTGTGGCCCGGCGGGTGCTGCCCTCGTCGGTGTAGGCGGCGATGGTGCGCTGGGCGATCCGCATCTGGTGGACCTCATCGGCGCCATCGGCGAACCGGGCCCACCGGGCGTGCTGGTACATGTGGGCCAGGGGGGTGTCGGTGGAGTAGCCGAGGGCGCCGTGGACCTGGATGGAGCGGTCGATGACCCGCCCCAGCATGTTGGCCACGAAGTGCTTGGCCATCGACACCTCGCTCTTGAAGTCGACCCCGGCATCGATCTTGGACGCCGCGTGCAACACCATGAGCTTGGCCTGGTAGAGCTCCATCGTGGAGTCGGCGATCATCCACTGGATGCCCTGCTTCTCGGCCAGCAGCGAACCATGGCTGAACCGGTTGAGCGAGCGGTCCACCATCATGTCGAGCGCCATCTCGGCCTGCGCGATCCACCGCATGCAGTGGGCCAACCGGGCCGGTCCCAGCCGATACTGACCCAGCAGGTGGCCCTGGCCTCGACCGCCCAGCATCTGGTCGTCGTGGACACGGAGGTCCTCGATCAGGATCTCGCTGTGGCCGGTGGAGCCGTGCATGGTCTCGACCTCGCGCACCTCGGTCCATCCATCCTGGGGAAGATCGATCAGGAACGCCGAGTTCCCGGCCTGTGGGATGTCGGGGTTCTCCTCGGTGCGGCACACCAGGATGGCGAAGTTGGCCCGATGGGCGTTGGAGATGAACCACTTGTGGCCGTTGATGACCCATTCGTCGCCGTCCTGGTAGGCCCGGGTCTGGATGAGGGTGGGGTCCGAACCCGCCACCTCGGGCTCGGTCATGGCGAAGCACGACCAGGTTCGTCCCTCGCACAGGGGCCTGAGGTACTTCTCGGCCTGCTCGGGGGTGGCCCAGTGCAACAAGGTGTGCATGTTGCCCTCGTCGGGAGCCTGGCAGTTGAAGACCCACGGTCCGTAGTGCGATTTGGCCGCCTCGGCCTGCACCATGGCCAGCTCGACATGGCCCAGGCCCATGCCGCCCCACTCCTCGGGCATGTGCGGCAGCCAGATCCCAGCGGCGTGGGCCTGCTTGCGCAGGTCGATCAGCACGGCGACCCGCTCGCCACCCTCCAGCGGCTCGGCCCCGTCCTGGCCCTCGATCACGGCCTCGGCCGGCTTGATGACGCCGTCGACGAACTCACGCACCCGGAGGCGGATGGCTTCGTGTTCGGGGGCGAGGGTGAAGTCGATGGCCATGGGGCCCTCCAGAGGCGAGGCGAGATCGACGACCGTTCTACCCGCTTCTCAAGGCGGCGGTCGAAATCCCGGTCGTCTCCGGCCGGTCAGATCCGCTCGAGGGCCCCGCCGTCGAAGATCGGCGCCGCCTCGGCGGCCACCAGGTCGGCATCGAGATCGACCGGGTCGGGCGCCGATCCGTCATGGTCGGCTGCCGCCTGGAACACGACCGGCAGCAGCCGACTGTCGCTGGTGGTGTTGAGGAACAGCTGCGGATGGGCCAACACGTGGTGCACACTGCGGGTGAGGGCCTCGGGGTCCTCCAACGGTTGGTACCAGCTGTACTTCGGACCGTCGTGGTCGTCGGGCCAGCGCCGTCGGGCCACGGCCTTGATGGTCTGCACGGCCACGTTCTGGTCGGCGCACACGCCGAGCAGGGTGTCGACATCGGCCGCGTAGTCGGGTTGGCGCAGCAGGATGTGGCTGTAGGGCAACAGCACCGAGTCGAAGGCGAACTCGGCCAGGCTGCGCTGGTGCATGGCCGCGATGCGCAGGCCGTGCCCGGTGACCCCGATGTGGTGCACCAGCCCCTCGGCCCGGGCCCGGGCCAGGGACTCGACGGCTCCACCGGGGGAGAACACCGTGCGCCACTCGTCCTCCTCGACCAGGTTGTGCAGCTGGATCAGGTCGACGTGGTCGGTACCCAGCCGCTGGAGCGAGCGCTCCAGCTCGGCCCGGGCACCGTCACCGGTTCGCTCACCGGTCTTGGTGGCGACGAAGAAGTCGCGGCGGCGCTCGGCCAGCCATACGGCCACGTGCCGCTCGCTGTCGCCGTAGCTGGCCGCGGTGTCGATGTGATTGATGCCGTGCTCGTCGAGCAGGGCCAGCAGCTGATCACGACGAGAGTCCGAGCTGTGGCCGAGGGCCGCAGCCCCGAAGATGACCCGGCTGCTGCGGTGACCCGTGCGTCCGAAGGGGACATGTTCGATCATGGGCGGACCATACCGCCGCCTGCCCGGGTGCCGTCGAGCACCCTTCAGTGTCTATGGTGACCTGCCGATGGGTGACAGGAGCGAAGGAGCGGCCCGCGTGCCCCGAGCCAAGACGTTCATTCCCGGCACCGCCGGCGACCTGACACCGCAGTGGCTGACCGATCAACTCCGTGCCCACGGCGGCCTTCCTGCCGAATCCGAGGTCGTGGGCTTCCGCATCGGTCCGGTGGGCGGGGGCCAGGGGCTCAGCGGCGACCTCATGCGGGTCACCCTCGACTACTCGGGGGATCCCGGCGAGGCACCGGCCACCCTGATCGCCAAGTTCCCCACGTCCAACATCGTGAACCGGGGGATGATCGAACACCTCGGCACCTACGAGCGCGAGATCGAGTTCTACCAACAGCTGGCCGAGGAGATCCCCATCCGGGCGCCGCGTCACCTCGGCTCTGACCTGGATGCGGCGGTCCTGCCCCCCGCGGCCAAGGCCGGCGCCGCCCGCCTGCTCGAGAAGCTGCCGGGCTCGGTGCACGTGTTCCTGACCCGCGACGTCGGCAAGTTCATGCGGGCCACCACCCGTCGCTACGCGCTGCTCATCGAGGACATGGGAAGCGGCGAGGTGCACGATCTGGTCGAGCCGCCGGGGCCCGACCGGCTGAGGGTGATCCTCGAGCACCTGGCCCAGCTCCACGCCCATTTCTGGGGCGACATCGGTGTCGGTCAGCTGGTGAGCACCGGGCGGACCGTCACCGACATCCCCCTGGTGCAGCGCCACGTGTGTCGCGAGCGGGCCATCCCGGCGTGCATCGAGCGCTGGCCCGATCTCATGGGGCCGGTCGAGATCGAGATGCTGGAAGAGGCCACCGAGCGCTTCCCCGAGGATGTGAAACGACTCAATCGGCCGATCACGCTCATCCACGGCGATCCGCGATCCGACAACATGTTGTTCGGCGACGACGGGTCGCTGGCCGTGCTCGACTGGGCCATGCCCGCCTTCGCCGATCCCGGCTTCGATCTGGGCTACGTGTTGAGCAGTGCCGTCGAGCCCCACGACGGACGGTCGATGGCCCGCGAGCTGGCCCACCACTACCACGCCGCCCTGCGCCGCCACGGCGTGGAGTACGCCTTCGACGAGCTCTGGACGAGCGCCGAGGCCACCTTCCGGGCCCAGATCGTGCAGATGGCCCTCAGCCTGGTGTTCTTCCAGGCCTCCTACGGCGAGCAGGTCCCCAGTGACTACTGGGTGCCTCGCAGCCTGGCCTGTCTCATGGACGAACCGGCATCCCGAGTCGCCTGACCCACCCCTCACTCAAATTGCGTGGGTTCGTCGCGCCATTCGCGACGAAGTAACGCCAGATCGACCGGCGTCTGGGCCGGCCCTCGACCTGGCGTGACTTGGTGCACCTTGTTGGCACGAACCCACGCAATTTCGGTCAGGGTCAGGGGTCAGGGGTCGGGGGTCAGGGGGTGACGGTGAGGGCGATGTGGACGGGCTGGCCGTTCACCGTGGCGTCGTGCACCGATGTGCCGATGGCCTCGCCGTACGTCACCGCCGTGGCCAGGACCTGGCGGGCCACGTAGTCCTCGTGGGTGCGCACGGCCTCGGCCAGCTCGTCGGGCAGCTCGAGCACCAGGGCGATGCGGTCGGTCACCACCAGGTCGGCCGCCTTGCGGGCATCCTGCACCTGACGAACGACGTCTCGGGCCAACCCCTCGGCCTCGAGCTCGGCGGTGAGCTCGGCGTCGAGCACGACCAGCCCGTCGTTGCCGGGCAGGGCAGCTGCCACGACACCCTCGACCGGCTCGACGGTGAGCTCGAACTCTTCGGCGGCCAGCTGATGGCCGGCCACGGTGACGGTGCCGTCGCCGTTGTCGGTCCAGTCGCCGGCCTTGGCCGCGCCGAACACCTTCTGCACGTCACCGCCCAGCTTGGGCCCGAGCGACTTGCCGTCGGGCCGCAGCGTGAACGTGGCGAAGGCGCCGATGTCGTCATCGAATCGGACGTCCTTGACGTTGACCTCGTCGGCCAGGATCGGTGCGTAGGCCGGGTCGATGCCGGCGTGCACGAGCGTGAGCGCCGACAGCGGCAGCCGGACGCGCAGCCCGGTGTCCTCCCGCAGGCGAAGGGCCGTCGAGACCGCGCCGCGCACCCGGTCCATGTTGGTGACCAGTTCGGGATCGGCGGGCAGGTCGTCGGCCGCGGGCCAGTCGGTCAGATGCACCGACTCGCCACCGCGTAGGCCGCCGTAGATCTCTTCCATGATCATCGGCAGGAACGGTGCCGCCACCCGGCAGAGGATGGTGAGCACCGTGTAGAGGGTGTCGTAGGCGTCGCGCTTGTCGTGGTCGTCGCCGGGCGAGCCGGCCGACCAGAAGCGGTCGCGGCTACGGCGGATGTACCAGTTGTTGAGCGCGTCGATGAAGCGCTGGATCTCGGCGGCGGCGCCGGGCAGGTCGTAGTGATCCATGGCCTCGGTGGTGGCCTCCACCAGCGCCCGCGTCTTGGCCAGGAGATAGCGGTCGAGGAGCTGCGCCGAGTCGGTGCGGATCTCGGCTCGGTAGTCGTCGACGTTGGCGTACAGGGTGAAGAAGGAATACGCATTCCACAGCGGTAACAGCACCTGACGGGTGACATCGTCGATGGCCTGGTCGCTGATGCGGGTGTCGCCCCCTCGCACGATGTTGGTGGACATGAAGTACCAGCGCAGGGCGTCGGACCCCTGGTTCTCGAAGATCTCGGTGGGCTCGGTGTAGTTGCGCAGCTTCTTCGACAGCTTGGCTCCGTCGTCGGCCAGCAGGATGCCGTGACAGATCACGTTCTGGAACGATGGCTTGTCGAACAGGGCGCCGGCCAGCACGTGCAGCGTGTAGAACCAGCCACGCGTCTGGTTGATGTACTCGACGATGAAGTCGGCCGGGTAGTGACTCTCGAACCACTCCTTGTTCTCGAACGGATAGTGCACCTGGGCGAAGGGCATCGAGCCCGATTCGAACCAGCAGTCGAGCACCTCGTCGACCCGACGCATGGTGGACCCACCGGTGGGGTCGTCGGGATTCGGTCGGGTGAGGTCGTCGATGAACGGCCGATGCAGATCGGTGGGGCGCACACCGAAGTCGGCCTCGATCTGGTCGAGGCTGCCGTAGACGTCGATGCGGGGGTGGGCCGGGTCGTCGCTCCTCCACACCGGGATCGGTGACCCCCAGAACCGGTTGCGGCTGATGGACCAGTCTCGGGCGCCGGCCAGCCACATGCCGAAGCGGCCGTCGCGCACGTGCTCGGGCACCCAGTTGATCTGTTGGTTCAGCTCGACCAGGCGGTCGCGGATGGCGGTGACCTCCACGTACCACGACGAGATGGCCTTGTAGATGATCGGGGTGTCGGTGCGCCAGCAGTGCGGGTAGTTGTGCTCGTAGGTGTCGTGACGAACGATGCGGCCGGCGTCCTTCAAGTGACGGATGATGCCGGGGTTGGCGTCGAACACGTTCTCGCCGGCCCACTCGGGCACGTCGTCGGTGAAGCGGCCCTGGTCGTCCACCGGAACCACCCGACCGATGGCGATGCCGTTGGCCTCGCTCACCACCTGGTCGTCCTCGCCGAAGCCGGGGGCCATGTGCACGATGCCGGTGCCTTCGGTGGTGTCGACGAAGTCGGCGCCAAGTACGCGGAAGGCGTCGTCGCGCTCGGCGAAGTAGTCGAACAACGGGGTGTACGTGCGGCCCACCAGCTGGGCTCCGGCGACGGTGCCGTGCACCGTGGCCTGGCCCAGCTGGGGCTCGTAGGCGGCCAGTGCCTCGCTGCCGATCACGTAGTAGCTGCCCTCGTCCTCGACCACCGAGTACTCGACGTCGGGGCCGACGGCCAGAGCCAGATTGGACGGCAGGGTCCAGGGGGTGGTGGTCCAGGCCAGCATCTTCATGGGCCCGGGGTCGCCCTCGGCCGGCTCCAGGTCGAAGATCACGGTGAGGGCCGGATCCTGGCGAGGTCGCGTGGCATCGTCGAGACGGATCTCGAAGTTGGACAGCGGTGTCTCGGCCCCCCACGAGTAGGGCATCACCCGATAGGCCTCGTACACCAGACCCTTGTCGTACAGCTGCTTGAATGCCCACATGACCGATTCCATGTACGACAGGTCCATGGTCTTGTAGTCGTCGTCGAAGTCCACCCAGCGGGCCTGACGATTGACCGTCTCCTGCCACTCGCGGGTGTACCGCATGACGGACTCGCGACAGTGCCCGTTGAATCGGGCGATGCCCAGCTCCGCGATGGCGGCGTGGCCCGACACGCCCAGCTCCCTCTCGGTCTCCATCTCGGCCGGCAGGCCGTGACAGTCCCAGCCGAACCGTCGGTCGACCTTGTAGCCCCGCATGGTCCAGTAGCGGGGTACGACGTCCTTCACGTAGCCGGTCAGCAGGTGACCGTGGTGGGGGAGTCCGTTGGCGAACGGGGGGCCATCGTAGAAGACGTACTCGCGGTCGTCGGGCCGCTGGTCGATCGAGGCCTGGAAGGTGTCGTCGGCCTGCCACCGATCGAGAATGCGGGCTTCGATGGCCGGGAAGTCCGGCTTCTTGGTGACGGTGGGGTAGGGGCCATCGGCAACAGCATGCATTCCCCGAAGGCTACCGGCGGCGCCCGAACCCGCCGTTGTGGATTCAGCCCATGATCTCACCGGCGTTGACCATCAACGACTGGCCGGTGATGGACCGGGCCCGGTCCGAGCAGAAGAACAGCGCCGCCTCGGCCACGTCCTCGTCGGCCGGGATGCGGTCGAGGACCATGCGGCTCATGATCTCGGCCTTGATGTCGTCCTCGGGGACATCGCGCTCTCCCGCCTGCCACTGCACGTAGGCCTGGACGGGCGGTCCCCACATCCACGTGGGGATCACCGTGTTCACCCGAATGCCCAGCGGTCCGAGCTCGGCGGCGAGGTGGACCATGGCCGACTCCATGGCGCCCTTCGATGCCGCATAGGCGGTCTGGAGGATCTGGGCCAGGTGGGCCGACTGCGAACCGATCAACACGACCGACCCCCCTCCCCCCTGCTCCATCACCGGAGCCACGGCTTGGATGATCCGTAGCGGCCCGGCCACGTTGACGCGGTAGGTGGACTCGAAGGCGTCGAGATCGGTGCCGAGCACACCGCCCATCACCGAGTCCACCGCCGCCACCTGGACCAGGGCGTCGATGCCGCCGAAGCGATCGGTGGCCGCCTCCACCAGTGTCTGGCCCGCGTCGGGGTCGGCCACGTCGATACGGCAGGGGTGGACCCTGGCGCCGCTCGGGTCGAGCTGGTCGGCCAGCTCGATCAGCTTGGCTTCGGTCCGGGCCGCGATGACGACGTTGGCCCCGTCGCGCACGGCGCCGGTGGCGACCTCGCCGCCGAGCCCCGGGCCCACACCGATCACGGCGATGGTCTTGTTCTCCAACATGGCCGCCGAGGCTAGCTCCGGACGCGGACGAGCCCGCTGCTCGTCGGCAGCGGGCTCGTCGGTGGGGAGTGCGGGGACTAGAGCCAGCGGCGCTTGCGGCCGATGTCGGCCAGCACCATCCCGACACAGAGGATGAGCAGGCCACTCAGGAGCTGCACGTACAGCACGCCGGGACCGGTGCGGGGCAGCTCACCGTTCTCGGTGGTGTCGTCGCCCCCGTCGTCGGTGGTGGGGGTGGTCGTGGTGGTGGTCTCCGGGTTGGTGGTGGTGGTCTCCGGAGTCGTAGTGGTGGTGGTCTCCGGGTTGGTGGTGGTGGTCTCCGGCATGGTCGTGGTGGTGTCGGGCGTGCTGGTCGTCGTGGTGGCGGGGGCGGTGGTGGTGGTCTGGGGGGTGGTGGTCGTCGTGCTGTCGTCGCTGCCGTCGTCGCTCTGATTGTCGTCGTCGGTGCCGATGTCGTCGGAGCTGTCGTCGCCGCCTCCATCGTCGGAGCCGGACTCGCAGTCCCGCACGACCGTGGTGTCGAGCAGCACGGCACCGCCGACCACCGTGGCCGTCATGGAGTACGACCGGTCTTCGACCGCGGCGACCAGTGCGCGCTGCACGGCGCCACTGGCGACGGTGAGGTTGGAGGTGGTGCCGTTGATCGTGACCGTCACCGATCCCGGGCTCGAGCCGTTGTTCTGGACCATCACTCCGAGCGTCTCGCTCGAGCAGTGGTTCACCACCGACGCCGACAGCGCCGGGGTGGCGGTCGAGAAGGTGGCGTAGGTCACGCTGATGGCCAGGGCCACCGCGACGAGGCCGGTGATGGCGACCAAGCGCCGGTCGGGCCGCACGGAGACGTTCTTTCGATCCATGTGGCCCGAGAGTACGAACCGGCTTCACCGTCCTCATGGGACAGGCGGCCCTATCTGGATGAGCCATCGGACCCATCGATCGGCCCGCCGGCAGGTGCGCGAGCCCGCGCCGGTGTGCACACCGCACCCGGTCACCCCGCTGTCGTCCGGTTCGGCTACCGGTCGCTCGGCCGGTCGTCGAGCAGCTCGTGGAGCAGCACCCGGACCCGACGGTCGATCTCGTCGCGTATCGGCCGGACGGCGGCCAGGTCCATGTCCGCTGGATCGTCGAGGGCCCAGTCGAGGTAACGAACGCCGGGGAACACCGGACAGGCGTCGCCGCAGCCCATGGTGATGACCACGTCGCTCACCGCCACCGTGGCCGGATCCAACAGATGGGGTGCGGCACCGCTGATGTCGATGTCCCATTCGGCCAGCGCGCCGCGAGCGGCCCCGTTGATCTCGTCGGCCGGCGCGCTGCCCGCCGAGCGCACCTCGACCCGGCCCATTGCGTGATGGTCCATCAGCGCGGCCGCCATCTGCGAGCGGCCGGCGTTGTGGACGCACACGAACAGGACCGACGGGGTGTCCGGCATGGGCCTCATGATGGCACCCTGGTCAGGCGTCGGGTGGCCCTGTTCATCCGCCGGCCACCGTGGGGAGGTCCGGGGTTGGCTACCGTGCCAGGCGTGCATGCTCGACGGCTCGTGGCCGAAGCGCTCGGTTCGGGTTTCCTGGTGGCCGCCGTCATCGGATCCGGAATCATGGCCGAGCGGCTCAGTCCCGATGATGTCGGCCTCCAGTTGCTGGAGAATGCCGCAGCCACTGCGGGCGTGCTGTACGTCATCATCGTGGTGTTCGCCCCGGTGTCGGGTGCGCACTTCAACCCGGTGGTGACGATGGGAGACTGTCTCATCGGCGGTCGGCCCTGGCGGGATCTGCCCGGGTACGTCGGCGCACAGATCGCCGGAGGCTGCTTCGGAGCGGTGGTGGCCAACCTGATGTTCGACCTCCCGGCCGTGGAATGGTCCACCAAGACCCGTTCGGCCGGGCACCTGTGGTTGGCCGAGGTCGTGGCCAGCCTCGGGTTGGTCCTGTTGATCTTCGCCTTGGTGCGCACCGACCGGTCCCGCCTGGTCGCCGGCGCCGTGGCGGCCTACATCGGCGGCGCCTACTTCTTCACCTCGTCCACCAGCTTCGCCAATCCCATGGTTTCGGTCGCCCGCACGTTCAGCGACACCTTCGCCGGCATCGAGCCGGCGTCGGCCCCGATGTTCATCCTCATGCAGATCGCCGGCGCCCTGGCGGCCGCGGCCCTGGCCGCGTGGCTCTTCCCCCGTTCCGCCGACGACCCGACCGACGAAGTGGTCGTGCCCGGCGACCGATAGCGCGCCACCCCACGACCAGGTCGGAGGGTTGTGGCCGGTAGCGTCCGAGGATGCAACACGGCGCGTCCTCCGGTGGGCCCACCAACGCCGGTCGGGCGGCGGCCGCGACCGCCATCGTGTTGTGGTCGATGGGCAACGTCATCGTCAAGCACATCGACATGTCCGGCACGCAGGTCGCGTTCTGGAGGCTGCTGCTGGGTGCGGTGGTGTACGGCGCCGTCTTCGTCGCCCGGGGAGGGACCTTCGATCGGCGCCGGTTCCTGCTGGCCGCGCCCACCGCGCTGGCCATCAGTCTGGAGATCGTGGCCTTTTTCGTGGCCATCAAGGCCACGACCGTGGCCAACACCACGGTGATCGGGGCGCTGGCCCCGTTGCTGCTGTTGGTGGTCGCGGCTCGTCGCTTTCGCGAGCGGGTCGACGGCGTCCTGGTGGTGGCCGGCCTGGTCGCCTTCGTGGGTGTCGGGATGGTGGTGTTCGGATCGACGGGGCGCCCGGTGTGGAGCCTGCGCGGCGACCTGCTGGCCGTGGTGGCCATGGTGTTGTTCGCCGCCTACTTCGTGTTCGCCAAGGCGGCCCGCGAATCCCTGGGGACCTTCGAACTGCAGACGCTGACGCTCATCATCGGGTCGGTGGTGCTGGCCCCGCTGGCCGTGATCGACGCCGATGGGCGCTTCGATGTCCCCTCGGCCGCCCAGTGGCCCTGGATCGCGCTGGTGCTGTTGGTCCCCGGCACCGGTCATCTGCTGATGAACTGGTCCCATCCCCACACCCATCTCACCTACACGTCGATGATCACGCTGGCGATTCCGGTGCTGTCCACGTCGTTGGCGGCATGGTGGCTGGCCGAGTCGTTCGGCCCGCGCCAGGCCGTCGGCATGGTGGTGGTGGTGGCCGCGCTGGCGGTGGTGATCCGCCACGACGTCAGGGATCGGCCGTTGCGGCTCGCGCCCTCTACCATCGCGTCGCCGCCGCCCAGGGAGTAGCCATGAGCACCGATCTGTTCGATCGATTCACGGTGATCGATGTCGATACCCACCTCACCGAGCCGCCCGACACCTGGACGGCCCGGATGCCGGCCTCGATGCACGAGCAGGTCCCCCACGTCGAACGCATCGACGGCAAGGACGTGTGGATGGCCGGCGGTCAGCGATTGGGTGCGCCGGGCTTCTACTCGATGGCGGGCTACGACGGACTGATGCCCGTCGACATCCCTGACACGTTCGACGAGATCCCCGCGTCGATGTACGACGCCCGGGCCCGGCTGGCCTTCATGGACGAGCAGGGCATCCACGCCCAGGTCCTGTACCCCAACGTGGGTGGCTTCGGGAACGGCTACTTCCTCAACCTGCCCGATCAGTCACTGGCCAACCGGTGCGTGGCGGCCTACAACGACTTCCTCACCGACTGGACCAGCGCCGACCGGGACCGTCTGGTGGCGATCACGGCGGTGCCCTTCTGGGATGTCGAGGTCGCCGTCGGGGAGATCCAACGGTGCGCGGCGCAGGGACACCGGGCCATCAACTTCTGCAATCAACCTCAGGACTACGGCCAGCCGCCGCTGGCCCACCGGCATTGGGACCCCATCTGGGCCGCAGCCCAGGACGCAGGACTGTCGGTGAGCTTCCATGTCGGCGGCGGCTCGATGGGCACCCAGTTCACCGATACGGCTGACATGGGGTGGATGACCAACTTCGCCAAAGTGTCGTCGCTGATCTTCATGGACAACATGCGCTGCATCGCCGACCTCATCTTCGGTGGGGTCTGCCATCGCTTCCCCGATCTCGACCTGGTCTCGGTGGAGTCGGGCGCCGGGTGGATCCCGGCCGCGCTCGAGACGATGGACTGGCAGTGGCGCAACGGTGGCGTCACCGTCGACCACCCCGAGTACGAGCTGCTGCCCAGCGAGTACTTCCGGCGCCAGATCTACGGCTGTTTCTGGTTCGAGCAGGAGGGCGCACGCTTCGCCCTGGACCAGTACCCGGACAACCTGATGTACGAGACCGACTACCCCCACCCCACCTGCCAGCATCCGGGTCCGCGTACGCCGGCCCAGTTCCCGCGGGACTACGCCACCGATGCCCTCGGTGGTCTCGACGACGACGTGTTGGCCAAGGTGCTCCACGACACCGCGGCCAAGGTCTACGGCCTTCGCTGATGAGCGAGCCGGTGATCCCGGACCTGGGGTCCGAGCATCTGGTGGTCCACGTCGACCGGGGCGTGTTGCACGTCCGGGTCGACCGCACGGAGCGGCGCAACGCCTTCACCCAGGACATGTACCGCGGGCTGAAGCGGGCGGCGATCTGGGCCGACCGCACCGGGGAGATCGACGCCATGTGCCTCACCGGCACCGCCGAGTGGTTCGGCGCCGGCGGCGACATGGGCGGGCACGCGGCCGACCGTGAGACGTTGGCCGCCGAGTGGGACCCGACCGACCACTTCCCGTTCCGCCACTTCGAACGGTGCCGCAAGCCGATCGTGACCAAGATCAACGGTGTGTGCCAGGCCGGCGGCCTGAACCTGGTGATGTACAGCGACGTGTCGGTGGCGTCGGACCGGGCCACGTTCCGCGTGCCCGAGCTGCTACGGGGTGCCCCCGATCCGTGGATGGCCGCCCGCTTGGCCGAGCATGTGGGCCCGGCCAAGGCGAAGTACCTCTACTTCACGGCCGCTCGCTTCGACGCGGCCGAGGCCGAGGCGATGGGCCTGGTCGCCAAGGTGGTGCCCCACGCCGAGCTCGACCAGCACGTCGACTGGGTGCTCGAGCAGATCCGGCTGACGGGCCCGCAGTCGCGAGCGCTGATCAAGGCCGACATCAACGACCGGCTACCCGAGCCCGACGCCAAGCTGTTCGCCTCCACCATCCTGTCGCCCGAGATGCGCGAGGGCATGGCCGCCTTCATCGAGAAGCGCCCTCCGGCGTGGCCCCGCTGATCGTGGGCGCCTGACCCCGCGGTCGGGCGCTCAGGCGTAGGTCGACCCCTTGACCCCGTCACGGTCCTGGCGGATCTCGACGTTGACCAGCGCTGGCCGATCGGCTCGGAATGCCCGCCCGAGCGCGGGCCGTATGTCGTCGGGCCGGGTGACGTGCTCGCCGTGTCCGCCGAGCGCCTCCACCACCCGGTCGTACCGGGTGGGCGCCAGCTCGGTGGCAACCGTGCGGGTGAACAGTGCGGCCTGAGGTCGCATCATCTGACCCCAGGCCGCGTCGTTCCCGACGATTCCCACGATCGGGAGTCCGAAGCGCACTGCCGTGTCGAACTCGAAACCGTTGAGCCCGAACGAGCCGTCGCCATAGATGATGAGGACCCGCCGGTCGGGGTGAGCCAGCTGGGCGGCCAGGGCGAAGGGCATCCCCACCCCGAGCGTGCCCAGCGGACCGGGGTCCATCCACACACCGTCGTCGGGGACTCTCAGCACCTTCGACGCCTGGGCGACGATGTCGCCGCCGTCACCGATGACGATCATCGAGTCGTCGGATGCGACGAAGGCGCCGATCTCCCGACACAGCCGGAGCGGATCGATGGGAACCTCGTCGCTGTCGAGTTGTGCGGCCAGAGCCCGGTCGGCGGCGGTCTCGATCGCGCGCAGGTGCGTGCGCCAGTCCTCGAAACGATCGCTGATGTCACCGAGGAGCAGGGCCAGCTGGTCGAGGTTGCGGCCGAGGTTTCCCGCGAGCCCGACGGTGGCCGAGCGGTTCTGGCCGATGAGCGTGTCGTCCATGGCCAGCTGCACGATGGGCGTGGCTTCGGGGATCGAGTCGCCGAATCGCATGCGGAAGTCCAGGGGGGTGCCGGCCAGGA
>JAOUEE010000034.1 GCA_029858875.1 Acidimicrobiia bacterium | reverse complement strand
CCGTCACCGTCGTCTCCCCCGAGGAGACCGACACCCAGCTGTCAGGCATCGTCACCGAGGCCCGCTTCACCGCCACCGGCTTCGAATGCACGGTTGTCATCGACGGCGTCGCGTTGGTGGCAACGTCGGTCAGGCGCTGCTCACCGGCCGAGAGGGTGCATCTCCGCGTGGACACGACGCAGACCGTTCCCGTCTACCCGGACCAACCCATGTGATCGATGGGGCCGTGGCCTGAGCCCATGCGCCAACCGGCCGCCGACGAGATGGCACGGGACACGAAGTACTTGGCAGCATCGATGGCGCCGTCGCGGGGCATGCCCCGAGCCAAGTTGGCCGCCACCGCCGATGCCAGGCTGCACCCGGTGCCGTGATCGTTGCAGGTCTCCACGCGAATCGCAGGGAGTCTTCGGACCACGCCACCGCTCCACACGACATCGGGCGACCGCTGTCCACCGAGTCGCCCGCCCTTGACCACGACCGCGGCCGGACCCATCGCTCCGATGGCCGCGGCGGCCCGCTCCATGTCGCCAACCGTGCCCACGGGCGCTCGCACCAGGAGGGCCGCTTCGTGGAGGTTGGGGGTCACCACCGAGGCATGCGGGAACAGCTCGGTGACATATCGCTGCGGCACCGGGTCGTCGAAGAGTGCGCCTCCGGACGCGTCGACCAACACCGGGTCCACCACCAGGTTCGGCAGGAGCCCGGCGCGAGCGTGCTCGCCAACCAGGCTCACCACCTCGGCCGTGCCGAGCATCCCCGTCTTCACCGCGGCCACCGGTAGGTCCGACAACACCGCGTCCAACTGCGCCCCGACCAGGTCCGCCGACAGGAACTCGGCAGCTCTCGTCTCGGATGTGCTCTGGGCCGTGACGACCGTGACCACGGTGGCCCCGTGCATACCGTGGGCCGCGAGCGTGCGCAGATCGGCCTGAATGCCCGCGCCGCCGGCGCTGTCGGACCCGGCAATGGTGAGCACGACGGTCGGGGTCACGACCACCGGATCTCGAATGATCGCTCGAACGGCGAATCGTCGGGACCCAGTTGGTGCGCGTCCCGATTGAAGGCATCGGGTCCGTCGCTCTGCGGTTCGACGCACAATGCGTGTTCGGGCTCGGTGTAGACCACCCAGTGCGAGCAATCAGAGCGCAGCTCGAGATCGACCACTCCCGGCCAGGTCAGTCGAATTGGCTGGTCGACCTCGGTGAAGCAGTCGTCCCAAGGCCCATCACCCGGCGCCAGCAAACGGCCGGTGGGAATCTGATCGGCGTCTCGCTCCATCTGGGCACCAGCGTCGAACACCAGCTCGGCGGAACGGTCGCGGATGACCCGGCGGAACCACGGATGCCAACCCACCATCACCGGCCAGGGGCACTGATCGAGATTGGTGACGGAAATGGTCCACCGCAGCGCCACCTCATCGATCTGGAACGACGACTCGACCCGCCCGGCCCAAGGCCACGGCTCGGTCAGGTTCAGCTCGATGCGGTCGTCGGCCACCTGCCGCCAAGGACTCACATACCCCGTGCCGTGTATGGCGTGAGGGCCGAGCGTGACCGGGAGACGATACGGGACTCCGCGCCACTCGAATCGCCCATAGGCCACCCGACCGGCCCAGGGGACCATCGGATAGCAGCCCCAGCGGAGCGGGTCGGTGGTGTCGACTCCGCTCACCAGAAGCTCGTGACCGTCGACCGTCAACGACGCCAGGCGACCACCTCGTTCGACATCGACCCTGACGCCGGCCCGACCACTGGCCAGCTCCATCACCGCTCCCCCGCCGGCGGGCCGAGCAAGGCAACCACCTGGTGGATGTCGACCGACGACGCCGACTGCAGGGGCGCCAGGCGGTCGTAGACGGTCGCCGCCGCCGCCTGGAAGCCGCCGGGAAGGCCGACGTCCTCCATGGCCCGGGCCAGCTCTCGCAGCTCGTCCCCGAAGCGCCACGCCTTGGGGCCCACGGCGGCGGCTGTCAGCTCACTCCGTCGGGCCGTCCCCTGCTGGGAACGGTCCCACTCGGTCAGGAGCGCCTCGGTGACCCCCTCGACCTCGGCGTAGGCCCGCACGGCCAACAGCACCGCCCCGACGGCCTTCGTCCAGGTCGCGTAAGCCACCTTCAACGCAGAAGCTGCCCCCACCCCGCCGTCGAGTGAAACCGTCTCCAATGCCGATCCGGCGAGAGCCGCCGTGACCTCGGACCGGTGGTCCCCACTGAGGAACAGGCGAGTGCTCCCCGCAGACCAGGCCGGCGGGCCCACGATTCCGCCGTCGACCATCCGGGCGCCACCACTCTCGATCACCTCACGGACACGCCGACTGGTACTCGGCGCGATGGCGTTGGCATCGACGTACAGCCCGGCAAAGCTCTGGTGGGCCACGTCCTCGGCCACCTGCACGGCCCGACCGGGCGGACAGACCGACACGATGGCGTCGGCCCGTTCGGCCAACTGGGCCAGACCGAAGACATCCTCGGCACCGGCCTCGGACGCCCGCTGTCGGGTGAGACGGCTGCGACCATCGCTGCACCACAGCACGCGGTGCTCTGTCGACACGAGGGCGGCGGCCACCGAGGCTCCCATGGCTCCCGGGTGCAGCACCCCCCACGTCGTCGCGCTCATCGGCGCGAGGCTACCGGTGCGGCGTCGTTCAGCCGAGACTCGCCGCAGTGACGACTCCGTCGTCGATATCGACCGTGATCCGATGTTCGATGAAATCGGCCGTCAACGGGAATCGCTCGTCGTCTTCTCGACCCACGCGATACGGCACGCCATCTTCTTCGGCCTTGGCCTCGGCTTCCGCGGCGGTGAGACCGATGTAGTCGTCGACGACCGGGAGCGCCACGGGATCACCCGCGCCGAGGATGCTGGTGGCGAGTGGAGCCTCCGACGTGCCAGAACCGTCGGCGGCAGTCTCGTCGCCTGCGTCACTTCCGCAGGCCGAGACCACGACCGCGAGCGCCAGCACGGCGGCGGCTACTCCAGGGAAACGATTGGTGGACATGTTCGGGTACCTCCAGGGATCGGCATTCATCTGACGACCGAGGCACCCTCGCTGGTTCCCTCCGGTGACCGGTCGTCAGAGAACGGTTCGTCGCTACGCAGCGGCTCGGGAACCGACCCGGGCCACGCTAGGGCCTCCACCGCGCTCGCGGAACCCGGCCGAGCGAAGTAGAACCCCTGGGCCAGCTCACATCCCAGCTCGCGCAGCCGCGTGAGCTGCGCCTCGTTCTCCACGCCCTCCGCAACGACCTGGAGGTCCAGACTACGGCCCAGCGCGACCACCATGGCCACGATCGAGGAATCGATGCCCTCGGTGGCCTCCAGCTCGCCCATGAAGCTGCGGTCGATCTTCACCACATCGACCGGGAAGCGTCGGAGGTAGGTCAGCGATGAGTACCCCGTGCCGAAGTCGTCGATGGCGATGCGCACTCCGAGGGCTCGCAGGGCGTCGAGGGTCTCGCACGCTCGGTCCAGGTCCTCGAGCAGCACCGTCTCGGTGATCTCCAGGACCAGCAACGAGGGGTCGGCCCCCGTCCGCTCGAGCGTGCGGGCGATGGTGTCGACACACTCCACGTCGGCCAGTTCGCGACCCGAGAGGTTCACCGAGACTCGCAGCGGCGAGTCCGGGTGAGCAGCCGACCATCTGGCCATCTGCTCGCACGCGGTCTGCAGCACCTGCCGTCCGACGCCGATGATGAGGCCGCTCTCCTCGGCCACCGGGATGAAGTCCACCGGGGATACCAAACCGTGCTCGGGCCGATCCCATCGGGCCAAGGCTTCGACGGCCACCACCTCGTCCCGCGACAGGTCCAGTATCGGTTGGAACTGGCAGAACAGCTCGTCGGTGTCGATTGCCCGGCGAAGCGCATTCTCGATCTCGTGGCGGGACTTGATGCGTTCGCGCATCTCGGTGTCGAACACCTCGATGCGGTCCCGACCCCCTTGCTTGGCTCGATACATGGCCACGTCGGCGTCTCCGAGCATGTCGTCGGCGGCCACCTTGCCGTCCTCGCTGACGACGATGCCCATGCTCAAGGAGCTGAACACCTCCTCGCCCTCCAATACGAAGGGTCGGACCATGCTGTCGGCGATCCGATTGGCGACGATCATCATGTCGTCGGCGTCGCGCAGGCCGCGGGCAAGGACCACGAACTCGTCGCCGCCGAATCGGGCGACCACGTCGCTGGGTCGAACGCAGTCCTTGAGCCGGCTGGCCACACCGCGCAGGAGATCGTCGCCGGCCTGATGACCCAGCGTGTCGTTGACCACCTTGAAGCGATCGATGTCGACGAAGAGCAGCCCGACCGGGCGACCGCCGGTGAGCGTGTCCTCCAGAGCGCGCTGGAGCTCGCGGGACATGACGTCACGGTTCGGGAGACCGGTCAGCGAGTCGTGGGTGGCCTGGAACTCGAGGCGACGTTCGAACGCCACCCGCTCGCTGATGTCGCGCACGATCACGGTGTAGGTCCAGGTCGGTCCGTCATCGATACGGCTCACCGACAACAGCGCCGGGAACTTCGACCCGTCCTTGCGGGACGCGATCGCCGTCACCGCACCCATCTCATCCTGCTCTGCACCGAGGATGATGGGTGTGTCGATCTGCTCCTCGGTGGGCTCGTACCACTCGAGCAGGCGATCGGCCGGGGTCCCCATCAGGGCCTCGGCGTGGTGTCCGAACATCTGCTCGGCGGCAGCGTTGAACTCGAGGATGTGGCCCTCGGAGTCCACATGCATGATGCCGTCAGCAGCGTGATCGAGAATGGCTCGGATTCGGCTCTCCGACTCGCGCAGACGACGGTTGGACACCTGAAGCTCGGAAGTGCGCTCGGCTTCGTGGCCGGCGATGTCCACCAACGCATCGGTCATGCTGTTGAAGGCGCCCGCCAGCGTGCCCAGCTCGTCCTGGCGGCCCACCGCGGCCCGAGTACTGAGGTCACCACCCGACACCGCGATCGCCGTGTCCGTGAGCTGCACGATCGGTCGCGTGATCGTCCGGGCCGCGATCCACGACAGGAGGAACACCGTCACGGCGGCCACGGCCAGTGCGCCGATGACGATCTCCCGGAAGCGATCGGCGCCGGCCAATGCCTCGGAGCGATCCACCTTGACCACCAGTCCCCAGCCGGCCAGGTCCACACGACGGGTGGCGGCGAACACCTCCTCGCCACGGCTGTCGACGACGTCGGCGAACTGGGCCGCCTCGCCGGCGACCGACCGGGAGAGGAGGTTCGACGACTCGGTGGACGTCACGACGGTTTCGAAGGCGGCGTCTCCGCTGACCGGTGCGTCCACCACGAGCTGTGCGTTGCCTCGACCATCGCGCTGGGCGATCAACACCTCGGTGCTCCCACCGAGACCCCGGAACTCCTCGGCCATCTCCTCCAGCGACGTCTGATCCGTTTCGACCACGACGTTGGCCACCGAGACCCCGTCCACGAAGAGCGGCGCGTGGGCAAGGCCCGACAGCCCACCGGTGGTGCCGGGCATGAGGTGTCCGATCCGCTGATTGCGGGCCACCGCCTCGAGGGCGCCGGTTCCCAGGAACCGGGTCGCCGATGCCTCGGTGCTGGCGACGAGCTCCATGTCCTTGTCCAGGACGGTCACCGAGAGAATCGGCCAGCCGATCAGTGACAGCGCCCGTTGTCGAACGGCGGCGGTGGTGGCGGCCGTGGGCTCGGCCATGTACGCGGCCACGGCAGCCTGAAGCACCGGATCGCCACTCAAGGAGTTGACGAGGAGCAGGTCCTCGGTGGCCACCGTGTCGAGACGCGACTGCAGGCCATCGGCCGCGTTGGCGACGCGTGAGAGGGTGTCCTCGGTGAGCGCGTCACGTTGGGTCTGGTACGCGATCACGCCCAGGATGCTCATGGGAAGCAGCGACAACAGGACGAAGGCCGTCAGGAGCCGAGCGCGCACAGGCAGCCACCAGCGGTGACTGGACGCTGCGAACTCTCGTGACGCTGGCACGTGGTCGACGATCCCTCGGAGACCCCCACGGGCCTCTCTCGTGGTTCCTATCGGCGCGTGGTGCAGCCCATGTGAGGACCGACCGAGACCCACGCCATGGCCGCTCCTAGGGCAGGTTCAGCAGCTGCCGGAGGTGGTCACGACGCCCGACATCGGGTCGGCGGAGCCGGCTGTCCGAGCTGATCAGACCCATTCGGTAGGCCTCGAGATCCGATGACGGGGTCGGTACCGTGATGTCCGCATCGAGTGGGCGGGCCGGGGCCATCTCCCCACCGCGTCGCGGCGGCCCGGTCGGGTCGACGGGCACCGCCGTGACGGCATCGGGCTCGACCGACGAGCTCGAGACGACCACCCACTGCCCGTTCTGCCATACCACCTGCTGCTCCTGGACACCCGGGTCGATCTGTACCCCGCCGGCACCGGTGGCTCGGAACAGGCGCAGGCGCTCGTAGTTCCCTCCCAGGATCTGGTTGGCGTCCGCGTGCAGCCACTGATCGAGAACCGTGGCGTACACACTGCGGAAATCCACCGTGGTGGCCAGATCGCCGCGCTCGGTCAGTCGGGTGAGGCTCGGGTGCTCGCCGTGGAATCCACCGCGGACTTCATCGCCCACGAAGAACATGGCTCCGGCGGCGCCGTGATCGGTGCCGTTCGAGTCGTTGGCCTCGGCCCGCCGGCCGAACTCGCTGAACGTCATGACCGTTGTCCGGGCCCGTCGAGCGGGGTTGAGATCGTTGAAGAAGATCTGGAGGGCCATGTCCAGCTCACGCAGGCAGGCGGCGTGGTCTTCGGGTTGATCATCGTGCGTGTCGAAGCCGGTGAAGCCCACGTTGACGACCCGGACGCCCAGATTCAGGTTGATCAACCGGGCGGCCAGCTTCATGTCGGCCACGAGCCCGTCCTGGGCGATGGTCGGCGTGTAGATGGGTTCCACCGACTGTGCGGTGTCGATCGAGGCGGCCTGGACGTCCGCGATCAGATCGCCGAGCGGGCCCTTGCCCGACGAGCCGCCGGCGTACTGCTGGACCGATTCGTAGACGATCCGCTCGAAGGCATTCGTCAGGTCAGCGCCGAACAGGTCACCTCGGCGGGGCAGTCCGACCGCCATGGAGTTGTCGCCGATGAGGTGCAGCGGCACGCCTTGGTCGCCGACCGAGACGCCCGACATGACGCTGGGCAAGCCATCGAGGTAGCGGCCGAGCCAGCCCGAGAGCACTCCCGGCGTGGACGAACCGGTCATCCACTGAGCCAGCGACGTGAAATGCGAGTGGTCGTCGGCCAGATTGCCGACCCCGTGCACGATCGCCACGTCGCCGTCGTTCCAGCGCTGCTTCAGGTAGGTCAGCGACGGGTGCAGGCCGAACCCACCGCCGATCGGTAGCGTCTGATTGCCGGGGATGGCCAGCGAACCTCGATGGTCCTGATAGGCGGGGTTGTTCGTCGGGATGACGGTATTGAGGCTGTCGTTGCCCCCGCCCATCATGACGACGACGAGGATGCGGTCGTTGGCCCCCAGAGCCCCGGCCTCGGCCATCTCGCCCATCATCGGGGGCAGAGCGGCAACGCTGGCCGTGGCCGCCGCGGCCTGGAGGAACCGGCGGCGGCTGAGCGCCTGCGACGAGGTGATCGGTTGGCACAACGCCTGGTAGGCGGTGGTGAAGTCGGAGTGACGGGACATGTGACGACCTCAGTTCAGCTGGAAATCGGGGGACAGGGCGCCGAGGAGGTACGCCTGCGGGGTGATCGACCACTGCACGCGGATCGCATGCGCCTCATCCACCCAGTCTCGGATCACGGCCCTGGTCTGGGCGGACGGTTCGGTGATGCCGAGCAGCTCGAAGACGCGGTTGGCCACGACGTTGCCGCCGGCGTTCTCGAGGTTTCGAAGGTGGCCCAGATCATCGAGCTGCCAACGGGTGTGTTCCAACAGGCGAGCCCGCCCCCACGCCGTGGCGGTTGACAGCCAATCTTCGTTGGCTCCCCAGCCCGCCACGTCAGGTGGGTCGAACGGGACCTGGCCCATCCCCTGGAGGTACCAGCGGCGCCCATTGGCGTCGATCTCCACACCGGTGCGCTTGAGCACCGTGGCCAGGAACTCGACCGGGCTCTTGACCAGCGCGTACCGGGCGCTGGGCGCCCAGAACTCGTTGTGGAGCAGGATGTGGCGAATCAGCTCCGCGATGTTGAGGTTCACGGCGCGGAAGCGCTGGCCGAGGCTGCGCACCAGCGCCGGCGACGGATCGGGATGCACGAAGAACCGCCAGAGCTTGGCCGCGATGAACTCCGAGCACTGCACCTTCTTCGCCCCATTGCAGATCTCGTTGATGGTCCCCGGTCCGTTCCAGTTCCGCGTCTTGCCGAAGAGGGTCTTCTGGGAGTTGTCATGGAGCTCGGACTTGAACGTGTAGTGGGGTACGTACTGCCAGGTGCCGTTGACCTCGACCCAACCCACCGTGTTGTGACCGGTCCAGGCCTTGGCCATGGCGATCACATCGGCCTCGGTGTAGTTCTCCCGACCGATCGTGAACAGCTCCATCAGCTCCCGAGCGAAGTTCTCCTGCTCGGCCCCCTTGGTGTTGGTCTCGTTGTCGAGGTAGATCAGCATGGCCGGCTGGATGGCCATGGTCTGCACGAGATCCCGGAAGTTCCCCAGACCGGCCGAGCGGAACAACTGGTTCTGCTCGAAGATCAGGTTCATGTTGTAGATCTTGTCCTCTTCGGTGCAGAAGTGGCCGTGCCAGAACCACGCCATCTTCTCCCTGAGCGGCGCGGCGCTTTCGTTCATCTGGTCGATCCACCAGCCGATGGTGGCCGTCTCCTCGGCCCACGGACTGCCGAGGCCGTTCCAGTTGGGATGCGGCGGCATGGGGGCGGTCAGGGCGTCGTTGATGATCTCGTTGACCGCCGATGTGCGGCTGCGTCCGGCGAAGTGAGCGATCTCGGCGTCGCTACCGCCCCCGACGCAGACGCGACGGAGGAGGTGAGCGGCCTCTGCTTCGGATAGCGGCATCGGTGACTCCTACGAGGTCCAGGGCCCAGGTAGAAGGTGTTTCGACCCATATCGGTCCCGCCTTTAGAACACTCCGGTTCGCCCTCGAGCCTCGTCCGGAGGCGGTCGAATCAAACCGAGGTTCCGGCCAGGGAACCGATGATGTAGGTCGCCGCGCAGGCGAACCCGGCGAGGACGACCTGGCGGCCGGCCGTGAGCAGACGGGACCGCTCGGTGAAGCGGGCCAGGATGGCCCCGATGATGGCCGCGGCGATCAGGCCGAGGATCACGCTGGACCACACGGCGACGGCACCATCGGTGAGGAACCACGGTACCAACGGCAGCACGGCCCCGGCTGCGAAGGAGAAGAACGATGCGATCGACGCCGCGAGCGGGCGCCCGATCTCGGAGGGGTTCACACCCATCTCCTCGCGCGTGTGCACGTCGAGGGCCACGTCAGGGTCGGCCATCACCTGCTCGGCGACCTGGGTGGCCTGCTCGGTGGGTAGTCCCCGCTCCTCGTAGATCGAGACCAGCTCCTGGGTCTCCTGCACCGGGTTCTCCTCGATCGACCGCCGCTCGCGTTCGACCTCGCGCTCGATCAACTCGTTCTGAGCCCGCATCGACAGGTACTCCCCGGCGGCCATCGAGATGGCGCCGGCGATGAGACCCGACAGCCCGGCGACCCGCACGAAGGAGGCATCGGTGGTGGCTCCGGCCACACCCAGGATGAGCGCCACATTGGACACCAGTCCATCGCTGACGCCGAATATCGCAGCCCGCGCCGTGCCGCCCTGTACGTCCCGGTGCACATGGACGTGTCGAGAGTTGCCACTCATGCCTGCGACAATACGGCGCTGACCACGCGATGCACGAGCTTTGTGCCCCGATCGCCGGAGCCTTCGCCGTTGGACGGATGATGGCGACCTCGCGCGCAGCCAGATGCTCGGGTCAGCGCAGATCCCGGGGCGAGACGACGACACCGTCGTGATCGGCGTAGACCCAATCTCCGGGAGTGACCGATACCCCACCGATCACCACTGGCAGCTCCGATTGGCCTTCCCCGCGCTTCACGGACCGCCGGGGATGGGCGGCCAAGGCCAACACGCCAGTGGCTGCGACCGCCAGCTCGTCGCAGTCGCGGACGCAACCCCAGACCACGATCCCGGCCCAGTCGTTCTCGGCCGCGAGCACCGCCAGATTGCCGCCGACGACGGCGCAGCGCCGCGAACCGCCCGCGTCGATCACCAGGACCTTGCCCTCTCCGGGCCCCTCGAGCGCCGCCCGCACCAGCGAGTTGTCCTCGAAGATCTTCAGCGTGTGCGCCGGCCCGCAGAATCGGTGCCGGCCGCCGAAGTGGACCAGGCCGGGATGGATGACCGAGGTCTCGTCCTCGTGATCATCACAGAGGTCGGTGGTGGCGAACGTCGGCACGGGGCACCTCAGGGCAACGGGGAGTCGTCGGATGGATCGCAGACGGGAACGCCCTGTTCCGCCGCCACGGGAGCCACCAGCTCGAGCAGCGAGCGAGCCCCGCCGGCGTGGGCATTGACGGCCCACGGCGTTTCGAGCCAGGCATCGCCGACGCGAAACGACACCACCTCGTCGATCATGGCGATCCGAGGCCGGCGGAGGCCGATCTCCTCGACGTCGTTCCACCGCCACTCCCGTCGCCGAAACAACGAGCGCCGATGGACCCCGACCGCGTCGAACCGCACACGCGTGGCCGACAGCGCCATGAGCGTGGTCCACGCGGCCAGCGACCCGGCCAGGGCATCGATGTCCCACCAAGCCGTGGCCTCGGGGAAATCGTACACGGCCATCTCGAACAGCACCGCCACCGAGAACCCGAGGAAGAACGCCGCGACGCAGCTTCCGAGTATCCAGCCGGTCGTGGCCCCGACGTCCACCGC
Source organism: Acidimicrobiia bacterium (assembly GCA_029858875.1). GTDB lineage: Bacteria > Actinomycetota > Acidimicrobiia > Acidimicrobiales > SHLQ01 > JAOUEE01. Next base: position 7,794 of record JAOUEE010000034.1, on the reverse strand, counting down.
GGGCGCCTGTCTGGTCGTGTGCACGCCGGTGACGGTAGCGGATCGATCACCCAATGATCGTCGGTCGACACCAGGTATCGTCGGTCCGGTGCTGCACCGGCGGTTCCACGCCCGATCACGCTGGATGGCCCTTGTGGCGCTGGGCCTGGCCGTGACCAGCCCGGCCGAGTTGGCCGCGCAGACCAGCACCACGACCACACTCGGCCCGGCACCCTCCGAAACATCGGTCGAGGGATCCGTCACCAGCTCAACGCTGCCTCCCTGTCCTGATCCCGGTTCTGTGACCTACACCGCCGTCTTCACCGGAGATCCAGCCGGCGTCGACGGCGAGGCCATCACCTTCGAGGACGTCGAGCTGGAGTCAGGCGATGTCTCGGCCCCCGTCGTCGTCGACTATCCCGAGGGAATACCGGTGATCGACGGGGACATCGACCGCCTGCGGGTACGGGCCACCGAGGACCCCACCGGTCTACGGTCCGAGGTCGCCTGCGGCGGCACGACCACCGACGACAATCAGCCGCTCGAGGTCGATGACGACCGGCTGGCCGCCATCGGTCGCACGGCGGGTGACTTCTCTCGGCGACTGGGACGCTGGGCGCTGTTCGCCAGCCTCAGCCTCTTCGCCCTCGTTGCCGTCGTCACCCTGTTCCGCAGGTGGCGGCCCCGACTCTGGTAGGCGAGTCAGTCCGAGGACGACCGCAGTGCGTCCACCAGTTGGTCCTTGCTGAGCTTGGACCGTCCGGCAATGTCCCGTTCCTGGGCCAGCCGGTACAACTCGGCCTTGGTCAGCTCGCGTAGGTCGACCACCGGCTCGGGGCCGGACGGGGCCGGTGGCACCGATGGCAGCACTTCGGCCGGGACCGGCGCATCCGATGCGCGGGTGAGCCGCTCTCGGATGTGCGACCCGATGCGGTCGAGTGCACGCGACCCACGATCGAGCGCTGTGCGCAACGCCCGACGGGCTCGACGCGTCAGCTGATCTCTCCGTCCCATACTCCGATTCTACCGAGCCCCGGCCCATCGGGGGCGGTCGGAGCGGGACTGATGTTCCCGACCGGATGCACCCCTGCCTCCGAGGATTTGTCCATTGGTCACCCATCCCCAATGCTCTCGACGATGACGGATCTCATCTGGGCCGACCGGCCCGAACTGGAACGACCGGTTCTCATCGCCGCGTTCGCGGGTTTGTTCGACGTGGGCGAAGCAGCCACGTCGGCTGTTCAGGCGCTGGCCGACCGGTGGCCCGCGCATCCGGTGGCCCGCATCGACCCGGAGACCTACTTCGACTTCACGCAACAGCGGCCGCTCGTGCAGACCGTGGACGGAAGACGCGAGATCATCTGGCCCGAGAACGAGTGCATCGCCGTCCGACCGAGCCAGGCCGGCGCCGGCGCTCACGACCTCGTGCTGCTGGCCGGCATCGAGCCCCACCTGCGCTGGACGTCCTTCTGTCAGCACGTGGCCACCGTGGCCGCCGAGTTGTCGGTGGAGATGGTGGTCACGTTGGGCGCCGCGCCCGGCCGGCAGCCGCACAACCGCCCTTTCCAGATCACCTCCAGTTGCACGAACGCCGACCTCGCCCGCCGCCTCGGCGTGGGGCGACCGTCGTATCAGGGGCCCACCGGTGTGGTCGGTGTGCTCCACGACACCTTTCACCGCTTGGATGTTCCGGTGCTGTCCGTCCGCACGGCCGTCCCGCCCTACGTCATGGGCAGTCCCAATCCAAAGGCACGGAGTGCACTCCTGCGTCACCTGGCCAGCGTCCTCGGCATCGAGACCGGCCACGAGGCCGACCGCCAACAGGTGCTGGCCTGGGAACAGCAGGTGGACGAGGCTCTCTCGACCGACCCCGAGGCGTTGGCCTTCGTCCGCCAGCTCGAAGAGGACTTCGATCGGACGACACCCACGATGGACGACGGCGAGGAGCTCAGCCTCGTCGACGGCGACGACCTGGCCGCCGAGGTCGAGAGCTTCCTTCGCGAACAGAACGACCCGTAGCCCACCGCGTCGCGTCGATCCCGTGCCGTCGGGGGGACGCTCAGCGGCCGAGGAAGTCGGGGTCGCGCTTCTCGAGGAAGGCGCGAAATCCTTCGGTGGTGTCCTGGGTGGCGAAGTTCACCGACTGGGCCACCGCCTCGGCCTCGACCGCCTCGGCCATGGTGAGTCCGGCCGCCTGGTTGAGCAGGTTCTTCGTCATCCCCAGGGCCAGGGTCGGCCCGGAGGCCAGCCGGGACACCCACTCGTCGGCCATATGATCGAGCTCCTCGGCCGGTACCACCCGATTGACGAGACCCAGCGAGGCCGCTTCTTCGGCCGAGAGGATCTCGGCCAGCAGCGCCAGCTCCTTGGCCCGGTGGAGCCCGATGAGACGGGGCAGCAGCCAGCTGCCACCACCATCGATGGTCAGACCACGTCGAGCGAAGATCTCACAGAACCGCGCCCGGCTGGAGGCCACGATGAGGTCGCAGCCCAGGGCCAGGTTGAGGCCCGCACCCACGGCCACGCCATCGACCTTGGCCAGCGTGGGGATCGGGAGATGATGCAGGGCCATGACCGTGCGGCCCACTTCACGCATCCCCACGATGGGGTGAACCGGCCGATCTTCGGACTGGGTGCTGAGATCGGCACCCGAGCAGAAGTTGCCACCGGCCCCGGTGAGCAGCACGGCGCGCGCCCCGTCGCGCGCCGCAGCCCGCAACGCGTCACCCAACGCGAGGAAGGCCTCGGCGTCCAGCGCGTTCTTCACGTGGGGCCGGTCGAGCGTGATGGTCACCACATCGCGATCGTCGCGTTCCTCGATGACCCCGGTCATGGCTGGTCCTCCGCCCGGTCCGCAGTCACATCGTCGAAGGCTCGCTTCATGGCACCGAGCGGATCCGCTCGAAAGGCAGCCGCTGAGGTCTGGTGACCGGCCAGCGCCTGCAGCTCCTGTCCGGCCCTGATCGCGGCTCGGGCCCCCAACACGTCGAACGAGCGGTGGACCACCCGCTTGTTGATCTGTTGCAGATCGGAATTGGTGCGAGCCACCCGCTCGGCGATGGCCAGGACCTGATCGGCCAGCTCGTCGGCCGGGAACGCCCGGTTGGCGAACCCCAGCCGCGCGGCCTCGATCCCGCTGTACGAGTCGCCGGTGAGCATCATCTCCATCGCCGTGCGCATCCCGAGCAGCGGGGTGTGGTACTGCCAGTCGGGGGGACTGGCCACACGCACGACCGGATAGCCGATCTGGGCATCCTCGGCCACGTAGATCAGATCGCACGCTGCCGCCAGCTCCGTTCCTCCGGCCATCGCATAGCCGTGCACCTGAGCGATCACCGGCTTGGCCAGGTCCCAGATCGAGAACCAGCCGTCACCGGCCTGGCGGGCCCACTGACCGTCGCCCGGCGCCGAGTACAGCGGCGGGTCCTCGGTGAGCGGGGACGAGAGGTCGTATCCCGACGAGAAGCACGGGCCGGCGCCACAGACGATGGTGACGCGGACGGCCTCGTCGACGTCATGGTCCTGCAGGGCGGCGAACAGCTCGGCCCGGAGCGGCGTGGAGATGGCGTTGCGCTTCTCCGGTCGGTTCAAGACGATGCGCCGAACGAAGGGGGCCGGCTCCTCGACCACGATGAACTCGTAGTCGTCCATCAGGCCTGCCTCCTCGGCTGGGACGATACGGGAGCCGACTCTGCCCGAGCCAGCTCGGCGGCCAGGTCCAACGCCTCGTCCTGGTCGGTTCGGATGATGAGCCCGGTGAGTCCATCGTGGGCGAACGTCGGCCACAAGCGCCGCACGCGCTCGGGCGAGCCCAGCGCACTCCCCTGCTCGATGTACTCGTCGGGCACGGCGGCGACCGCTTCCTGCTTGCGATCGGCCAGCCAGAGCTCCTGGATCCGAGCGGCCTCCACCGGGAATCCCCGGCGGGCCATCGCCTCCCGATGGTAATTGTGCGTCTCGGACCCCATACCCCCCACGTACATCGCGGTGAGCGGCTTCCGAGCGTCGATGGCAGCTCGCACATCGTCGCAGAGCTCGATGTTGAGCCCGCCGAAGATCTGAAAGGATGCGGGTCGCCCCGCCGGGTTGCGCCGGGAGAAGCCGTCGTCGAGTGCGGGACCATGGACCTCCAGGCCGTCGGGTCCGAAGCCCATCGGCAGCCACCCGTCGGCCAGCTCGGCGGCCAGGGCGGTGTTGCGCGGCCCGCCCGCGGCCACCCAGATCTCGATGCCGGGGTGGGGATGGAGAATGGACTTCAAGGGCTTGCCCAGCCCCACCGAACCCGGACCGTCGTACGGCAGTCGATACTCGCTGCCGTCATGGGCCACCGGGCCGTCGCGATCGAGCACCTTGCGCATGATCGTCACGTAATCGTGTAGCACCTCGTTGGGTGAACCCCACGGGCGGCCGTACCAACCCTCCACGATCTGGGGACCCGACACGCCGAGACCGATGATGACCCTGCCGCCACCAGCGAGGGCGTCGATGGTCATGGCGTGCATCGCGGTCGCCGCCGGAGCTCGGGCCGCCGTCTGCACCACCCCGGTGGCCAGCTTGATACGGCTGGTGAGACCGGCGAGATACGCCAGCGGCGACAAGGCGTCGCTGCCGTACGCCTCGGCGGTCCAGACCGAATGGAATCCGAGCGACTCTGCTCGGCGCACCTGATCCACCGGTACCGACAGCTGCGCTCCTCGGTACAGATCGAGCCCCAGACCGAGCTTCATGGTTGTCTCCTTCGTCGTCGGGCATCATCGCCCGGCGCCGCCGTCGACCTCAAACGGGCGACGTACCGTCGCGCCCGTGCCCCTGCACGCCCGTCCCCGTCGACCGTGTCACCGACGACGAGGTGGAACGGTTCTGGCGAGACGGCGTCGTCCACCTTCCCGGCATCGTCGCGACGGCGGATGCCGAAGCCATGCGGGAGCCGGTCGAGCGCGTCATCGACCGACCCGACACCCTCGCCGACCTCACCTCGATGGCGGCGGGCTCGACGGCAGGAGCCCGTCCACGACAAGCGGCCGCTTCGTCTCCGGCGTCGACCACTGGCTGCACGTCCCGGAGTTCGCGGCCTTCGCCATCGACAGCGCCCTGCCGGCCCCAGCCGCCACACTGCTGAGATCCGGTTCGGTGCACCTCTACGAGGACAGCGTCCTGGTGAAGGAGCCACGAGCGCAGGAGGCCACCGCCCTCCATCAGGATCTCGCCTACTTCCACGCCGACGGCGAGCAGGTGTGCACCATGTGGATCCCCCTCGACGCAGTCGACCGCGATTCTGGTGCGGTGCACGACGTGCCCGGCTCCCACGCCGACGGACGCCTCGACCGGCTGAACCACTTCATCAACGACGACGCCCTGCCCGACACCGAAGGCGAGGACGTTCCCGCGGCGCGCGAGCAGGACCCCGTTTGGTTCGCCTCGGTTCCGGGCGACGTCGTGGTGCATCACGCCCGCACCCTGCACGGCGCCGGGCCAGCCCGAGCTCGAGGGGGCGCCGCTCGACCACCCCGCTTGCCCCACGGTCTGGCCGCGCTGAAGCGGCGTCGAGGGCGTCAGTCGTCCTCGTCGGCCTCCGGGCGCACCAGCGGCGGGGTCAGCTCCGTGGCCGGACCGCTGCGGTACAACAGAGCCGGAGCCCGCCCCGTGGGCCGCGACTCGCCGGTGGGCTCCACGAAGCCGTCGGTCCGTTCCACCACCTTTCGCCGGAAGTTGGCCGGCTCGAGGCGAACCCCCCACACCGTCTGGTACACCCGCCGGAGATCCGAGATGGTGAAGGGCTCTTCGAGGAACGTCGTGGCAAGCGTGGTGTACTCCAGCTTGGCTCGTGCCCGCTCGAGACCGTCACCGATGATCCGACGGTGATCGAGCACGAGGTCGGGTGCGTCATCACCCGTGAGGAAGTCGTCGATCGGCCAGAAGCGAGCCGACGGCCGATCACCGACCGCGACCGGAGCGGGCAGATCGGGCATGAATCCGAGGTAGGCGACGGAGATCTGCCTGGTGCTCGGGTCACGGTCGGGGGCACCGTACGTCCGCAACTGCTCGAGGTGCCCCGGTGACACTGCGGCACCTGCGCCCCGCTCGAGATGATCGTGCGCCGACTGGTCGAGGTCGGCCGCCTCCACCGGAGGTCCGCCCGGCAGGGCCCAACAGCCCTGGAACGGCTCGTCGTCTCGGGCAACCAGGAGCACGCTCAGGCGTCCCTGGCGGATGGTGAACAGCACCACGTCGACCGTGACGGTGGCCACCTGCTTGTGGGCGGTCATCGGCGCCGACAGCGCGTCAGCTGGTCCACGACCGACCCGGTGCCGGCCGGACGCATTGCACGCAAGCGCGGAGGCGCGGCAGGCATCGTCGGGGACCGATGATGCCGCTGACCGGGTGGCAGTCGTTGGATCACGAGCGACCCCTTCCCACGTCCACATCGGCAGACTGGGGCGAAGCCGTTCATGACGGCAATCTACGTCCGTTGGATCTGAATAGCTAGTCCAATGGAAACATTTGGCAGGTCCGATGGATTTCTTTCTTCAGTCCTACGGAATGCGCCACCTCGTCGGGGTCCGGAGCGCCCCGCCCGCGTATCACGGACGGTCGAAGTCGCTGCGCTGCTGTTCCACCCCATCCCGGAACGCGCAGCCCTCGAGGTGGTCGTTGACCACCCCCATCGACTGAATGAAGGCGTACATCGAGGTCGGGCCCACGAAACGCCAGCCTCGCTTCTTCAGTGCCTGGCTGAGCGCCTGCGACGCCGACGTCTGACTGAGCTCCATCAGCGCCGCGCGGGTCAGGCGGTCGGGACGGTCTGGCGGGGCCGGCTCGTACGACCAGACGAACCGGGCGAGGGAACCGAACTCCTCGCGCAGGTCCTTGGCGCGGACGGCGTTGTTGATGGCAGCCTCGATCTTTCCCCGATGACGCACGATTCCGGCATCGCCCAGCAGGCGTTCGACGTCCGCGGTGTCGAAGTCGGCAACCAGGTCGACATCGAACCCGGCGAAGGCCGCCCGGAAGGCATCCCGCTTGCGCAGGATCGTCAACCACGACAACCCGGCCTGGAACCCCTCGAGACAGATCTTCTCGAACAGGCGGGTCTCGTCGGCGACCGGCCGGCCCCATTCCCGGTCGTGGTAGCGCTGGTACGCCGCGTCGTCGCCGGGCCACCAACACCGCACCATCCCGTCGGCGCCTCGCACCAGCCCTTCGTGCTCGCGTTGCTCGGCCATGGCTGGATTCTGACCCATCACCGCCACCCGGGCATCCGGACCCGTCCGCAAGCACCGATCCACCGAGCCGGCGCGAACTGCTGCCCGCGTACGATGTCGAGACCGCGCACGACTGTCACGGCGTCGTGGGGCCGCGCACCGACGCCGCCGCGACCACATCCGCAGCCTGGCTCCCGCAGGGAAGCATCGGTGACTAAGGCCCAGCGGGCGAGCGACCGACACTCTTGGCGTGAACGGGAACCAGGGGGCGATCGTGGCTGGGCAGACCGATGCGGTCTTCGGCCCGACGTTCTCCACGTCGCCGCAGCCGATGGCCGTCTACGACCACCTCGTTCGACTGGTGGCCGCCAATCCGGCCTATCTGGCCTTCACTCGGGAGTCGCTTGAGCAGCTCGTCGGACGCACGCCCGACGATCGCCGCTACTCGTTCGCCGACGGCGGGGATCGACTGGTGGAACTGGTCGCGGGCAGGGCAGACAGCTGCCAGACCGAGCTCGAGATCCACCGGGCGGATGGCACGTCGGCGGCCGCCACCGTCACCGGGCACGCCGTTCGTCATGACGGCGAGCTCACCCACATCGGTCTGCGGCTG
>JAOUEE010000302.1 GCA_029858875.1 Acidimicrobiia bacterium | reverse complement strand
CGGCCGTCACCAGGGCCATAGCCACGTCGTCGACCGACATCACGCCCCTCGGCGTCTTCTTGCGCCGTTGTGGCTTTGTACTCGCCACCGGGTTCGTTGGCAGCAGCTCCCACCGCACCGCCTGACTGAACGCTGCCCGCAGCAACGTGTGCAGGTTTCGGATCTGCGCTTCGCCGACGCCGTTCTTGTGCATGCGCAGGTGCCAGCGATCGACCTCGGCGACCGAGACTCGGCTCACGGGCTTGGCAGCGATCTGGTCGGCCTTGATGCGCTCAGCCCGGCTCGCATAGTCCCGACGAAACGACAGCGACCACGACGGGCCCTTGTGCTCGAGGTACTCGTCGAGCAGCTCGGCCACGGTCAGCTTTCCCGAACGAGGAGCAGGACGCGACGCCAACTGCGCGGCGAGACGCTCGGCATCACGCTTGCCGCCCCTGATCGATTTCGAGACCTGTACCGGCTTGCCCTCGTCGTCGTAGCCGACGAAGACCCGCACCTCCCAGTATCCCGGCCGCTTCTCCCTCACCGACGCCATGGTCGACACCGTAGCATCGAAAACTAGGGACAGCTAGGGACAAACCCGACCGGGAGATGGAACAGGAGGTGAACCGGAAGGTGAGATGCTCACACTCCCGATTCCCTTTGTTTCCAACGTTTTCTACTCGATGCGCAGGCCCGAGATGGCCCGGCTGATCACCAGCTGCTGGATCTGCTCGGTGCCTTCGAAGATGTCGTGGATCTTGGCGTCGCGGTGCCAGCGCTCGACGGGGTACTCGCGGGTGTAGCCGTAACCGCCCAGGATCTGGATGGCTCGCTCGGTGACCCACGTGGCCACCCGGCCGGCCTTCAGCTTGGCCATCGAGCCCTCGGCGTTGACGAACTTGCCGTTCTTGCCCAGCCAGGCGGCCCGCCAGATGAGCAGGCGGGTGGCATCGATCTCGGTGGCCATGTCGGCCAGCATGAAGGCGATGGCCTGGTTCATGATGATGGGCCGACCGAAAGCGTGGCGCTCCTTGGCGTACTCCAGCGAGTACTCGTACGCGGCCCGGGCCACACCCAGGGCCTGGGCGCCGACCGCGGGGCGGGTGGCCTCGAAGGTCTGCATGGCAGCCTGGGCGTTGCCCGGCTTGCCCTCACGGACCCGGGCCAGGCGCTGGTCGAGCTTCTCCTTGCCGCCCAGCAGGCAGCGACCCGGCACCCGCACATCCTCCAGCACCACCTCGGCGGTGTGGCTGGCCCGGATGCCGTGCTTCTTGTACTTCTGACCCTGGCTCAGCCCCTTGGTGCCCGGCGGCACCACGAAACTGGCGTGGCCCTTCGAGCCCAGCTCGGGATCGACCACCGCCACCACCACGTGCACGTTGGCGATGCCACCATTGGTGATCCATGCCTTCGTGCCGTTGAGCACCCACTCATCGGTGGCCTCGTCGTACACGGCACGGGTGCGATAGCCCCCCACATCGGACCCGGCGTCGGGCTCGGAGGCGCAGAACGCCCCGACCTTGACGTCATCGGCGGTGCCGTAGCACTGCGGCACCCACTCCATGAGCTGCTCCTGGGTGGCCGACGCCATGATGCCGGCGGCGGCCAGGCCCGAGCCCATGATGGCCATCCCGATCCCGGCATCGGCCCAGAACAGCTCTTCCAGGGCCACCACCATGGTGAGCCCGGTGGGATCGTTCAGCATGGCCTCGGCCATGAACTCCCATCCGTACAGCCCGATCTGGGCGGCCTGCTCGACCACCGGCCACGGGAACTCCTCCCGCTCGTCCCACTCCTCGGCCACGGGTCGGATCACGTCCACCCCGAACTCGTGGATCCACTTCTGGAGCTGGAGTTGATCTTCGTTCAACTCGAGGGAGAACTCAGCCATGTCGGCCTCCTGTTTCGGCCCATCCAACAGGCCACACTCGGATGCGTCCGGACCATCCCGTCCGGGTCCCGGCGAAAGGTCCGGGGCTACTCCTGGGTAACTTACCGGACGACGACAACTACGGCAAGCGCGCGTTTGCAGAAGTTAGCGGCGGTTCCACGGCCCGGGCACCAGCAGCAGGGCCAGGCCCGTGAGGCCGGCGCCGACCACGTAGGGCCAGGCCAGACCCAGCTGGAACAGGGCCCCACCGGTGATGGGCCCGATCACCCGTCCCACCCCCACCGAGGCCTGATTCACCCCCATCGCCGCACCCCGCACCTGGCCGTCGACGGTGTTGGACACCAGCGCCGACTGCGGACCGGTCAGGAAGCTCTGCCCCAGGATCAAGAACGCGGTGGAGGTCACGATGGCCGGCCACACCCAGTCGGGACCCATGATCAACAACCCGGTGATGTTGAGCATCAGCCCCACCCGGACCACCCCGCGAGGACCGAACGCGTTCACCGCCGGCCCCACGGCGAAGGTGCTGGCCAGCATGATGCCCACCCCCACACACGCGAACACCAGGCCCACGCCACCCTCGTCGAGCCCGGCCCGCCGTTCCAGCAGCAGCGGGATGGTGGTGGTGAACATGGCGAACGCGGTGGACGACACGGCGGCGATGCCGAACAGGCGCAGCAACCGCCGACTCCAGTCGATGCGCGGCTTCGGCGCCGTTGCCGTGACGTCGCGGTCGACCCGCTTCTCGGGCGGCAGGGTCTCGGGAAGGCGGAACCAGGCCACCACACCGTTGACCGTGGCCAGCCCGGCGGCCACGAAGAAGGGCGCCCGCGCCCCGCCGACACTGGCGGCCAGCCCACCGATGGCCGGCCCGGCGGCGAAACCGAAGCCGAAAGCGGCCGACAACAGCCCCAGCAACCGGGCCCGCTGTTCGGGGGCCACGATGTCGGTGATGGCCGCCTGACTCACGGTGACACTGGCCCCGCTCAGCCCGTCGACGGCCCGCCCCAGGAACAGCACCCACACCGCACCAGCCAGGCCCGTGATGAGACTGCCCACCGCGGTGCCGAGCAGCGACACCAGGATGATCGGCTTGCGTCCGAACCGATCGGACAGCCGACCGCCGATGGGTGCGGTGATCAGCTGGGCCGAGGCGAACGTGGCCACCAGGAAACCGATGGTCAGTGGGGAGGCGCCGAAGTCCTCGGCGTACAGCGCCAGCACGGGGATGAGGATGCCGAACCCGACCTGATCGATGGCGACGGTCGACCAGATCACCCCGAATCCCGCAGGGCGGCGGGTCTTGGTCGGCTCGGTCACCGGGTGCAATGCAAGGCAACGCCGCACGCCAACGCAAGTCCGGCCGACGACACCACCGACTGATCCGACGCAGCGAGCCACCGCGAGCCATCGGTCCGACCCGGAAGCGGGCAATCCGCACCATCGGAATTCCCGGTCCCGATAGCCTCGGGCTCCATGACCCCTCCGGCCGGCATCGCCGTCACCGAGCTGCCCAAGGCCTACGAACCGGCCGACAGTGAACAACTCGTCACCGACCGTTGGGACGCCGCCGGCGCCTTCCACGTCCAGCCGCCCGCCTCGGCGACCGACCCCACCTACAGCATCGTCATCCCCCCGCCCAACGTCACCGCGGCCCTCCACCTGGGCCACGCCCTCAACAACACCCTCCAGGACGTGCTCATCCGCTACCACCGCATGCGGGGTGACCACACGTTGTGGATGCCCGGCACCGACCACGCCGGCATCGCCACCCAGACCGTGGTCGAGAAACGCCTCCTCAACGACGGCATCAAGCGCCTGGACATGGGTCGCGACGCCTTCGTGGCCAAGACCCAGGAGTGGAAGGACGAGTACGAAACCGTCATCTTGAGTCAGCTGCGGGCCATGGGGTGCTCGTGTGACTACGAACGCACGCGATTCACCATGGACGACATGTGCGCCACCGCGGTACGCCACGCCTTCTTCATGCTGTTTCGCGACGGCCTCGTCTATCGCGGCAAACGCCTGGTCAACTGGGACCCCGTCACCCGCACCGCCCTGGCCGACGACGAGGTCGAGAACGAAGACGTCGCCGGGCACATGTGGTACCTCCGCTACCCCCTGGCCGACGGATCAGGCCACGTCACCGTGGCCACCACCCGGCCCGAGACGATGCTCGGCGACACCGCCGTGGCGGTGAACCCAGCCGATCCGCAGGCCACGCCGTTCCGGGGCAAAGAGGTCGTCCTGCCCATCGTCGGGCGGCGCATCCCGATCGTCGAGGACGACTACGTGGTCATGGCCGACCCCGACGGCGACACCAAGGCGCAGTACGCCAGCGGGTTCTTGAAGGTCACGCCGGCCCACGACCCCAACGACTGGGACATCGGGTTGCGCCACGACCTGCCCGTCATCAACGTGATGGGGCCCGACGCGGCCATCTCCGACCAGCACGGGTGGGATGATGTCAGCGACGAGGCGCGGGCCTTCGTCGGTCTCGGCCGTGAGGAGGCCCGCGACGCCATCGTCGACTGGTTCCGCCGTCACGACCTGCTGGAGGACGTGCGCGACTACTCCCACACCGTGGGTCACTCATATCGCAGCCACGTCCCCATCGAGCCATGGCTGTCCGACCAGTGGTACGTGGCCGTCACCGACGACCGCCTGCGGGGATCGGCTCTCCGGGCCCAGGCCACCGACCAGACACCCGATCTCCCCGAT
>JAOUEE010000301.1 GCA_029858875.1 Acidimicrobiia bacterium | reverse complement strand
CCGCCTGCTCCATCAGGCCGACCACGTCGACCGCAGCCGCGGGATCGTCGAGCCGCTGGCCCACGGCGGCCACCCCGACCAGCACGGGCGTACGGGGATCGATCGTCGACATCGCTGACCTCCTGGGTTCGGCACCGATCCACTCGTGCACCGACGACCGTCGTAGGGTAGAACCCGTTTCACTTCGGCGGGCGACTCCGGACCCACGTCGTATCGAATCATGATGAAGCACGATGAATCAGAAGGGACAGCTCTGTTGGCAACCGACTATGTGAAGGTGGCTCGCGATCTACGGCCGGTGCTCGAGGCCGACGCCGAGGGCGACGGGCCGCTCTCCGATGCGGTGGTCGAGGCCATGTACGACGCCGATCTGTTCGGCGTGTCCATTCCCCGCGAGACGGGCGGCCTGGAGTTGCCGATCCTCGACGCCCTCGACGTGTACGCCGAGATCGCGGCGGCCGACGGCTCGGCCGGCTGGTGCCTGATGGCCAGCAGCACCGCCGCCGCCTACTTCGGCGCGTGGGGCGGCGACGAGACGGTCGAAGCGATGTTCGGCGACGGCATCCCCATCGCCGCGGGCCAGTTCGCCCCCAAGGGCACGGCGGTGGTCGCGCCGGGCGGGTATCGCATCAGTGGCCAGTACCAGTTCGGCAGCGGCATCGCCCACGCCCAATGGGTGGGCGCCGGATTGTGGACCGAGGGCGACAGTCCGGAGTTCCGCCTGTCCATCGCCCCCAAGGATCAGGCGCAGGTCACCGGCAACTGGGACGTGCTCGGCCTGGCCCGCACCGCCAGCTACGACTACCACTTCGACGATGTCTTCGTGCCCGAAGGGGCCACCTTCGAGTTCTTCGCCCCCGAGCGGCGCCGAGGCGGCCCGATGTACGACCTCGGTGTGCTGGTGCTGACCGCATCGGGCCATGCCGGCTTCGCCATCGGACTGGTCCGCCGGGCCCTCGATGAGCTGGCGGCCAAGGCGGCCACTGGCCACCAGCGCATGGCCGGCCGCACCAGCCTGGCCGACAGCGAACGCCTCCAGTACGACCTGGGCGTGCTGGGCTCCCGGTTCCGCTCGGCGGAGCTGTGGGTGCGCGATGCGTTCGCCCGCTCCGAAGCGGCCGCCATCGCCGGTGAACTGGACCAGGAGGCCATGCTCGAGGCCCGCCAGGCCACCACGTTCATCACCCAGGAGGGGGCCGACATCATCCGCCAGGCCTATCTGCATGCCGGCACCGTCGGCCTGCGGGCCGGCCCGCTCAACCGGTGCTTCCGGGACATCCACGCCGGAACCCAACACGCGGTGTGCAGCCCCGCCTCCACCCTGGACTTCGGCGCGCACCTCATCACCCAGGCGGCAACGGAGCCCCCGGCGTGACCCGGCTGGCCGACAAGGTCGCCATCATCACCGGCGCCGGCGGTGGCATCGGGCTGGCCTACGCCCGACGATTCCTGGCCGAAGGAGCCAGGGTGATGGTGGCCGACATCGGCGAGGAGCAGGGTCGGGCGGCCATCGATCAGCTGGTCGACGAGGGGGTGGCCGCCGGCGACGTGCGCTTCGTCAAGACCGACATCGCCGACGAGACCTCGGTGAGCGCGTGCTTCGCCGCCACCCTCGAGCAGTTCGAAACGGTCGACATCCTGGTGAACAACGCGGCCATCTACGCCGACTACAACGGCTCGGACCACAGCCTCGAGTACCTGCGGGCCATGTTCGACGTGAACCTGCACGGCCAGTGGCTGATGGCCCGGGCGGTGGCACCCCACCTGGTGGCACAACGATGGGGACGCATCATCAACGTGGGCTCCATCGCCGGGTACCTGCACCAGCTGGCCCAATTCAGCTCGCCTCCCGAATTCGAGCTCTCGTCGTACGCCTACCAGCAGACCAAGTGGGGGGTCCTGGGGCTGACCCGCCACATGGCCGGTCAGCTCGGTCAATACAACGTGACCGTCAACTGCATCGCGCCGGGACTCACCACGACGGCCGCCACCGAGAAGCAGGTTCCCACCGAGTTCCAGCCCGTGTTCGCCCAGATGTCGGCCATGCAGCGCAACCCGGCCCCCGAGCACATGGTGGGGGCCGCGGTGTTCTTCGCCAGTGGCGACGCCGATCTGGTCAACGGCCAGATCCTCGTGGTCGACGGCGGCAACATCATGCCGGTCTGAGCGGTGACCGGCCCCACGGCGCTGCTCGTCGGCGGAACCGGGCCCACCGGGCCCCACATGGTGGCCGAGCTCGAGCGAGCGGGCCATCGCATCACCCTGTTGCACACCGGCGGCCACGAGCTGGCCCAGGTGGGCCATGTCGAGCACCTGCACGCCGACGTGAAGTCGGGTCGGGCGGTGCTGGATGCACTGGGACAACGGCGCTTCGACGTGGCCATCGTGACCTACGGCCGCCTACGCGAGATCGCCGAAGTGCTGGTGGGACGGGTCGGCCAGTTCGTGTCGGTGGGCGGGGCTCCCGCCTACCGGGGCTACTTCGATCCCGACCGCTGGAACCCCGCCGGTCTGCCGGTGCCCACGGCCGAGGACGCCGTGGCGTCGGGCGAGGACGACGACGGCAAGAGCTACCGAATCCGGCGGACCGAACAGATGGTGTTCGAGCACCACCCCGACGCCACCCACTTCCGCTACCCCTACGTGTACGGGCCGCGCCAGCCCGTGCCGCGCGAGTGGTACTTCGTCCGCCGGCTGCTCGATGGCCGTCGGCGGATCATCGTGCCCGACGGTGGTCTGACCCTCAACAGCCAGGGCTACGCCGAGAACCTGGCCCACGGCGTGGTGCTGGCAGTGGGGCATCCGGCGGCGGCCGGCCAGGTGTTCAACCTGGGTGATCGCGAGGTGCTGACCCTGGCCCAGTCGGCCGAACTGTGCGCGGCCGCCCTCGACCGCCCGTTGGAGCTGGTTTCGCTGCCGTGGTCGGTGGCCGAGTGCGCCCGGCCGCTGGTCGGTCAGCACCGGCCGACGCATCGGCTGCTCGACGTGACCAAGGCCGTTCACCTGCTGGGCTACGACGACGTGGTGCCGGCACGGGTGGCGGTCGGCCGCACCGCCCAGTGGCTGGCCGATCATCCGCCGGCGCCGGGCGGTGTCGAGGAGCGGGTCCTGGAGGACCCGTTCGACTACGCGGCCGAGGATCGGCTGCTGGCCTGGTGGGACGGGGCCGTGCGCACCTTCGTCGACCCGTACGCGGCGCGGTCCACCCGTCCCGGCCTCGGCCTGCACTACGGCGGCCCCGGCGCCAGCTACCGACGCCCCGACACCCGGATCTGATCCTCGCTGCCCTCCCGGGCAGGGCCAGGCGGGTGACTGGGTACGAATACCCATCGACGTGGGTCAGGGGGCGCTGCGGTGCGGGCCCCACGAGCGGACGATGGAGCCATGAGCACCCATCGACCCTCCGTCGTCATCGCCGCCGCCGTGATCCTCACGGCCCTCTTGTCGGTCCTGATCGGGTTGGGCGTCGCTCCGGCGGCCGGCGCCGCCGAGTCCGACGGCCCGATGCGGGTCCTGGTGGTGGGCGACTCGATCACCCAGTCGGCCCAGGTGCCCATCATCGTCGCCATCGAGGACCAGGGCGCCGAGGTGCGACTGCTGGCCTGGGGCGGCACCGCCCCCTGTGACTGGATCGGGCCGGTGGCCGAGACCGTGGCCGAAACCGACCCGGATCTGGTGCTCATCGAGTTCGCCGGCAACGACCTCACCCCCTGCATCGCCGACACCCCCCGCGAGTCGGCCGGCTTCCTCGATCGCTATCGCACCGACTCCCAGGCCCTGACCGACGCCGCCGGTGCGGGCGGTGCGGTGGTCCGCTGGTCGTCGGTCCCCTACATCGATCATCGCCAGCACGAGGCGGTGGCCCGGGATCTGAACCGGCTGTACCGCTCGCTGTCCGACGAGGGGGTGCTGAACCCGCTGCGGGCGGCGCTGACCGTGGACGGCGGGTTCGGCTACGCCGACCGATGCCGGGGCGCGGCCGAGTGCGGCGAGGCTCCCCGCTTCTCGCCGGTCCCCATCCGCTCGAACGACGGCCTGCACCTGGCCGATGCCGGTTCGGTGCGTATGGCATCGGTCTACGGGCAGGTCGTTCACAGCCTTTCAAGGTGAACTCGAGGTCGACCAGCCGGCTCGTCTGGCACCATGGTCGCTGGGACTCGGGAAGGCACGCTGATGGTCGATCACCCTGCGGAGGGGCAGTCCGGGTTCCTGGCCGGCCTCGACGATCTCGAGTCCGAGGCCTTCCTGGCCGAGAGCAACCGTCGGGCCTATCCGTCCGGGGCGACGCTGTTCTTCGAGGGTGATCCACCCGATGACGTGATCCTGTTGTCGGAAGGGCAGGTGAAGATCGCGGTGTCGGCGTTGGACGGCCGAGAGATCGTGCTCGATGTGATCGAGCCCGATGTGATCATGGGCGAGCTGAGCGTGCTCGACGGGCAGCCCCACTCGGCGTCGGCGGTGGCGCTCACCGACTGTGTGGTGCGCTCGATGACCGCCGATCGGTTCCTGGCCTTCCTGGACCGCCATCGCCGGGTGGAGCGAGATCTGTTGGTGGGGGTGATCGCCGACCTGCGCAAGCAGTCCAAGCGCACCTTC
>JAOUEE010000300.1 GCA_029858875.1 Acidimicrobiia bacterium | reverse complement strand
ACCGAGACCGCTCCATCGACCCCGGCCGACTCGTCGACGCCACCGATCCGGATCGCCAGCGCCTCCACCCCGAGGGCCCGCCCGAGCTCGACGGCGAGGGTGAACGTGGTGAACGCCACCGCATAGCCCCCGAGCGAGTCGAGACCCAGCGTGCGGGCCACCACGAGCGCAGCGGCGAAGTTCGTGAGACTGGAGAGCCCCTGGTCGAGCACCGACCAGCTCACCCGAGCCGAGACCTTGGTCATCGGGCACTCCGGTATGCGCCGGTGCAGGGGCACCGGTCGGCGATACTGAGCGGGTGCCTGCCACTGTCGCCGCACTGATCCTGTGCCACAACCGACCCGACGAGGTGGTTGACGCGGTGGCGTCCCTCGATGCCGGGTTCGACGAGATCATCGTGCTCGACAACGCCTCTGAGCCACCACTGGTGCCGATCCCGGGCGCCAGGCTGATCCGCTCCGACGAGAACACCGGCGTGTGCGGTGGACGTAACCGACTGCTGGCCGAGTGCCGCAGCGACCTGGCCGTCTTCCTCGACGACGATGCGGTCGCCCTCGGACCGCTGAGCGGGCTGGTGCGCGAGCGCTTCGCCGCTGACCCGACGCTGGCGGTGATCGCCTTCCGCATCACCCGCCCCGACGGTGCGGTCGACCTCGAGCATCCGTTCCGCGGCAAGGCCGACCGCGTGGATCTGGCCCGTCCGGCGGCCTACTTCGTCGGCGCCGGATACGCCGTCCGTCGCGCCGCGGTCGACTCGGTCGGCGGCTACGACGAGTCGTTGTTCTACAGCACCGAGGAGATCGACCTCTCGATGAAGCTGATCCGCGCCGGTTCGACCATCTGGTACGAACCGTCGCTCGCCGTCGAGCATCGCCCCAGCACCCGAGGCCGCGCCATCGCGCCCGAAGTACCGGCCATGCGGATGCGCAATCGCCTGCTCTACGCCCGCCGACACCTGAAGTTCCCGGTGGCGGTGGTACACGGGGTCATCTGGGCCGGTCACACCTTTCCGACGGCACGGCGCTCCGGCGGTCTCCGCCGGTGGGGGCGCGCCATACGGGATGGACTTCGACAGCCAGTTGATCGCCGACCCTTGACGTGGGCACAGCATCGCAGCACCCATCAGCTCGGCGGGCGGGTCTGGTACTGAGCTGCCGGGCGGAACGGCGCAGCCAGCCCGAACCAGAACCCGGCCGACCATGCCCAGTGCATCACCCACGCCGCGCCGGCGCCACACGCACGAACCGGAAGGGAAGCATCGGTTCGCGACGCGGCTCCGACGACCACAGCGGCGTGCGCGCCCAACACGACACGGGCGAGGATGCGCAGCGGGCCGGGGACCACCGCAATCGCGGCGAGGGGAACGAACAGGGTGGGCACCACCTGGCGCGCCCGGACCGAATCGGGGTGACGGCGCATCACCGTTGCCTTCGACCTGCCGTACCGGAAGTACTGGACCGCCACGGCTCGCAGCGAGGCGCGCGGCCGATAGCCCACCGACAGCGCGGGATCGAACCAGACCGTCTCGCCGGCCGCCCGGATGCGGTGGTTCAGCTCGTAATCCTCGTTGACACCGACGTCCTCGGCCCATCCACCGACGCGCTCGACGACCGATCGGCGGAACGTCCCGAGGTAGACCGTCTCGGCCGGGCCCGCGGCCGCCTCCCGGTGGAACCGGGCCGGGCCGGCACCCCACGACGCCTCATTGGCCAGCGCCACTCCCCTGCCCACGGCGGTGTCACCCGGCTGGGCGACCATCCTGCCTCCGACCACAGCTGCGCCGGTCTCCTCCAGGAGCTCCACGCAACGCTCGACGTAGTCGCGTTCCACGAAGGAGTGGCCGTCGACCCGGACGAGGACCTGTCCCCGCGCGGCGCGCAGCGTCTCGTTCAGGCCGGCCGACTGCAGCCGGCGAGGGTTGTCGACCAGGCGGACACGTGGGTCCACGAGACCGACCGCCGCCACGATCGATCGTGTGGCGTCGGTCGACCCGCCGTCGGCGACCAGGATCTCGAGGTCGTGCCATGTCTGGTCCTGCAGCCGGGCCAAGGCCTCGGCGATGCAGTCCTGCTCGTTCAATACCGGAAGGACCACCGACACCCGGGGCGCGGCGGTGTCGACCGTCGCCGGGCTGGATCGCATCGAGGCGATCACGTGCCCGCCCAACGAACCACGGACCGGACGGTGCGGGCCACGATGCGAAGATCGAGGGCAAGACCCTGGTGGCGCAGGTAGTAGAACTCGTACTGCAGCTTCTCGAGGGCATCGGACTCGTCAGCGGCGTATCCCTGCTTCACCTGCGCCCACCCGGTCAGCCCGGGCTTCACCAGATGGCGCAGGCGATAGAACGGCAGCTTCTCCGTCAGCTCTGCGACGTACACCGGTTGTTCGGGCCGCGGCCCGACCACGGCCAACTGTCCACGCAGCACGTTCAGCACCTGTGGCAGCTCGTCGAGGTGCGACCGTCGCAGCACGTTCCCGAACGGTGTGATGCGGGGGTCCTCCTCCTGCGTCCAGCTGGACGTGTCGGCGCCATCACGCATCGTGCGGAACTTCAACATCGTGAACGGCCGCCCGTGTCGGCCGACCCGCTCCTGGCGGAAGAAGAGGGATCCACGATTGCCGACGAGGTTGCCGACGGCGACCAGCGGCAACACCAGAACGAGACCGACCAGACCCAACACCCCGAGCAGCAGATCCACCACTCGGCGCTGGCGCGCGTAGCGGCGGCGGTGCAGCTCGCCGATGTCGAAGAGCAGGGACACCCGCTCGAGCTCGGCCATCGGCAGCTTCCCCAGCCATTCCTCGTAGAACAACGAGAGGGTGCGCACCCGTGTGCCCTGCTCGTGGAGCTCGGCCACCTGTCCCACGACCGTGGGATCGGCCTGGGCGTCGCGATCGAGCACCACGACCGTGGCGTCGCCGGCCGCGACCGCGTCGAGGAGGGGACGATCCAATTGGCGCGAGGGCCGCACCTGTGCCGGCTCCAGGACATCAACCACCACTGCCGGACGTTCGCTCGACTCCTCGAGCTCGCGGGTCAGCTCGGCCGCTTCGGCCCAACTCCCCACGACGATCACCCGATCACGTTGGGCCTCCCATGACTTCCCGTCGACGGCGAGATTCGCGCAGATCCAGAACCACGGCACCAGCACCAGGCCGACACCGAAGACCACGAAGCGGGGCAGCAGCGCGGTTCCCAGACCCAGCTGGAGCACGCTGACCCCCAGCGCAGCCAGGCCAACCGAGGCGACGGCGGCCAGCATGATCCTGCGACGGCCCTGGTTCAGCTCGGGAACCCCCATCGAGTAGGCGCACAGCAGCAGCAGCCCGGCGTAGCCCATCGACCAGGCCAGCCGACTGGACGCGGTGTAGTCGTAGGGCGGCTCAGCGACCTCGGCGGCGTGGAACTTGCTCAGTCCGACGACCGCGACCGCGGTACCGACGACGAGGAGGAGACGGGCCAGACGGCTCATACTCCGCCCCACGGGGCGCGCGTGACAACCATGGAGCATTCCTGTCGGCAGCTCCGGGCCGTTCGTGATCGGTGAAGTCCCCCTCCGGGGCCGGTTTCAGCCGAGCAGCTTCTGGAGGTAGCGGCCGGTGTGGCTCTCGGGCGCGGCTGCCACCGTCTCGGGCGTGCCGGCCACCACCACGTTGCCGCCACCGTGGCCCCCTTCGGGACCCAGGTCGATGACCCAGTCGGCCGTCTTGATCACATCGAGGTTGTGCTCGATGACGATCACCGAATTGCCTTGGTCTACCAACCGGCTGAGCACGCCGAGCAGCTTTCGGATGTCCTCGAAATGCAGGCCGGTGGTGGGCTCGTCGAGCACGTAGATGGTGTGACCGGTGGACCGCTTGGCCAACTCGCTGGCCAGCTTCACCCGCTGAGCCTCTCCACCCGACAGCGTGGGCGCGGGCTGGCCCAGCCGCACGTAGCCCAGGCCCACATCGACGATGGTCTGCATGTGACGGGCGATGGCCGGCTGGTTGGCGAAGAACTCGAGCGCCTGCTCGCACGGCAGGTCGAGCACGTCGGCGATGTTCTTGTCCTTGAAGGTGATGTCGAGCGTGTCGCGGTTGTACCGCTGGCCCTTGCACACCTCACAGGGCACGTACACGTCGGGCAGGAAGTGCATCTCGATCTTGATGGTGCCGTCGCCGGTGCACGCCTCGCAGCGGCCGCCCTTGACGTTGAAGCTGAAGCGGCCGGGCAGGTAGCCCCGCACCTTGGCCTCGTTGGTCTGGGCGAACAGCTTGCGCACATGGTCGAACACCCCGGTGTACGTGGCCGGGTTGGAGCGCGGGGTGCGCCCGATGGGCGACTGGTCGATGGCGATCACCTTGTCGAGGTGCTCGAGGCCTTCGACCTGCTTGTGCAGGCCAGGTGGCAGCTTCGACCCGTAGATGCGCTGCATCAGGGTCTTGAGGAGGATCTCGTTGACCAGGGTTGACTTGCCCGAACCCGACACTCCGCTCACCACCACGAAGTTGCCGAGCGGTACCTCGACATCGATGTTGGCCAGGTTGTTCTCCCGGGCCCCCACCACCTTGAGCACGTTCTCCCCACGGGGCCGCCGGACCTCGGGGACCGGAATGCTGCGAG
>JAOUEE010000299.1 GCA_029858875.1 Acidimicrobiia bacterium | reverse complement strand
GTCCGGCACATGCGCGAGTATCTCGAGATCCTGGTGCCCCTGCTGGCCAACGAGTCGGTCGATGCCGCCGGCGAGGTCCTCACGTTCCGCGGTGCCTTCATGTTCGAGTCGCCGCCCACGCCGGTGCTGGTGGCCGCGCTCGGACCCGCCATGTTGAAGACGGCCGGGCGCATGGCCGACGGCACCAGCACCTGGATGACCGGCCCCAACACCATCGCCTCCCATGTGGCCCCCACGATTCGGGCCGCAGCCGAACAGGCCGGCCGCCCCGAGCCACAGGTCGTGGTGTCGATCCCGGTGTGCGTCACCGACGACCCGGCTGGCGCCCGAGCCCGGGCCGGCAAGGAGTTCGAGTTCTACGGCGCCCTGCCGTCCTATCGGGCGATGATGGACCGTGAGGGGGTCGAGGGGCCCGCAGACATCGCGCTGGTCGGATCCGAGGAAGAGGTGGTGGACGCCATCGGCGGGTTCTTCGCCGCCGGCGCCACCATGTTCAATGGCGTGGCCTACGGCTCACCCGATGAACAGGCGGCCAGCCGGGCCGCCCTCATCGTCGCCAACGGATCCTGACCGATGGCCGATCGACGGGTCAGTCTCGTCCCCGACGCCGGCCACTACGTCGGGCCGGCGCTGGCCCTGCTGCTGGCGTCTCGCGACCACGATCTCGTCGTCGGCGATCCCGTCGATGGGTTGGTGGACGAGCTGGTTGGCTTCGGTGTCGACGTGGAGGTGGTGGCCGGCGTCACCGAGGATCGACCGGGATACGACCGTCTGGTCGAAGCGGCCCGGTCCCGATTCGGGAGGGTCGACTCGGCCTCGATGGCGTCGGGTCGGGTCATCACCGGCGTGTTCGTGCCGTTCGCCGGCGGCTGGTGACCGGCGCCCGTCCCCACCCCGATCTCGCTCCACTTCGTGCCATCGTCGGCGACGAACACACGCAAGATCAGCGAGAGGGGACGGATTTCGCCGCTCCTCGGGGGCGGGGCTAGACACACGCCATGGATCGCCTCGCCGTCGACCGTTTCCAGTTCGCCGATCAGGACCTGGGGGTGCTGCTCGACCACTGGGCCGAGCACCGACCCGATCATCCCTTCCTGATCTGGGAGCCACGAGATGGTGCCGACCGGACGTGGACCTATCGCCAGTTCCGTGAGCAGGTCGATCGGGTGGCCTCGGGGTTGGCCGAGCGGGGCGTGGGCCCGGGCGACAAGGTGCTCATCCACGCCGAGAACTGCCCTGAGATGGTGTTGGCCTGGTACGGATGCGCCCGGCTGGGAGCGGTGGGTGTCACCACCAACACCCGCAGCGTCGGCCCCGAGATCACCTACTTCGCCGAGCACACTCGCTGCGTGGGGGCGGTGACCCAGCCCCAGTTCGCCCAGCTGGTGGCCGACAGCGCCCCTGATCTGGGTTGGATCGTGGTCACCGCCGACGACAGCGGCGAACCGGCGAGCGCGACCCACGGCTTCGATTCCTTCGATTCGCTCCTCCGTGACGAACCCCGGCCGCCGCGTGAGCCCGATCCGATGGCCCCGGTGGGCATCATGTTCACGTCGGGCACGACCTCGCGACCCAAAGCGGTGGTGCACACCCACGCCAATGCGCTGTGGGCCGGCCGGGTGGGCCCCACCAACATCGCCATGAGCGGCGACGACGTCTACCTCATCTATCTGCCGTTCTTCCACGTCAATGCCCAGAGCTGGTCGACGTGGAGCGCCCTCGGCGTGGGCGGCACCATCGTGCTCCAGCCCAAGTTCAGCTCGTCCCGGTTCTGGGAGGTCGTGGTCAAGCACTCGGTCACCCACATCTCGCTCATCCCCTTCGTGTTCAAGGCGGTCGCCGGGCAGGAGCGACCCGACCCCAACCCCCTGAAGGTGGGTGTGTTCGGGTTGGTGATGCCCATGCTCGAGACGCTGCTCGGCTGTCGGGTGGTGCCGGCCTACGGCATGACCGAGACCGTCACCCACGCCATCCACGCCGATCTGGCCGAGCCCCACCCCGACCGGTCGATGGGCAAACCCACCCCCGGCTATCAGTTCGTGGTGGTCGATCCCGACAGCGGCGGCCTGTGCGCCGACGGCCAGGTGGGCGAGTTGTGGATCCATGGGACGCGGGGCATCCAGCTCTTCCTCGAGTACTTCGACAACCCCGAGGCCAACGCCAAGGCCTTCACCGACGACGGGTGGTTCAAGACCGGCGACATGGTGCGGGTGGCCGATCATGGCAACTTCTTCTACAGCGAACGGGACAAGGACGTGCTCAAGGTGGGGGGTGAGAACGTCTCGGCCAAGGAGGTGGAGGACACCTGTCGCGCCGTACCCGGCATCGGCGACATCGCGGTGGTGGCCAAGAGCCATGACATGCTCGACCAGGTGGCCGTGGCCTTCGTGATCAAGGCATCCGACGGGCCCGACGACCTCGAACTGAGCGCCGCCATCATGGCGCACTGCGCCGAGGTGCTGGCCGACTTCAAGCGACCGCGTGCCGTCTACGTGGTCGACGACTTCCCGCGCGCCACCCTCGACAAGGTCGCCAAGAACCAACTGCGTGAGCAGGCCGACGCCATGCCCCCAGTGGGCTGACTCGCCATGGGCATGATCGAGACGATTCGGTCGGTCGTGCGCTTCGCCCCGGTCGAGCGAGACCGTACCGCCCGCCGCCTGGCTCGCGTGGCCAATGTCGACGATCTTCGGATCCTGGCCCGCCGCCGCCTCCCCGGCGGCGTGTTCGACTACATCGACGGGGCGGCCGAGGACGAGCTGACCGCTGGACGCAACGAGGATGGCTACCGACGGCTCGAGCTGCGACCCCGGGTCCTTCGTGACGTCAGCGCCCTCGACCCCTCCACGACGCTGTTCGGGCGGACCCTGCCCGTCCCGTTGGTGCTCGCGCCGACCGGGTTCACCCGCATCGCCGATCCCGACGGCGAGCTGGCCGTGGCTCGGGCCGCGGCGCGCGCCGGGTTGCCGTATGGACTGTCGACCCTGAGCACCCGTTCGATCGAGGAGGTGGCAGCGGTCAGCGACGGCGACAAGTGGTTCCAGGTGTACGTGTGGCGCGACCGGGGGCTGGTGGCCGAGATGCTGGAGCGGGCCCAGGCGGCCGGCTACAGCACCATCGTGATAACCGTCGACACCGCGGTGTTGGGGCGACGCGAACGCGACCTACGCCGCGGGTTCAGCCTGCCGCCCAAGATCGGCCTCGGCACCCTGATCGACGGCGCCCTGCATCCTGGGTGGACGTGGGACTTCGTGCGGTCCGAGCCCATCTCCTTCGCCAACGTGGTGGGCAAGTCGGTGGGCGACGGCGGTGACCCGGTGACGCTGAGCGACTACATCAACAGTCAGTTCGATCCCAGTCTGTCGTGGGCCGATGTCAACTGGTTCCGCGAGCGGTGGCCCGGCAACGTGGTGCTCAAGGGCATCCAGACGGTGGACGACGCCCTGCTGGCCGCCGAGCACGGGGTGGACGCGGTGGCCTTGTCCAATCACGGTGGCCGCCAGCTCGACGGTGCGCCGCCGCCCATCGAGCTGGTGGGTCCGGTCGCCCAGGCCGTGGGTGACGCGATGGCGGTGTTGTGCGACGGCGGCGTGCGCCGGGGCAGCGACGTGGTGAAGGCGGTGGCGCTGGGGGCCACGGCGTGCATGATCGGGCGACCCTACCTGTACGGCCTTGGGGCGGCAGGGGAGCGGGGTGTCGATTGGGTGCTCGAGTTCCTTGCCGATGGGGTGCGCCAGACCATGGCGCTCACCGGGTGCGTGTCGATCGGCGACCTCGACCGGGGTCTGGTGCGCTGGCGGGGCCCGGCCGCGCCCTGAGGCCGGCCGGATGGCCGAGCGGTCCGTGAGCGTCCCAGTCCGCGCGGGTTCTCCGAGGCTCGGGCTCGGGCGTCAGCCGACCACGCCGTCGTCGCGCAGCGCGGCGATGTCGTCGGCCGACAACCCCAGCTCGGCGGCGAGGACATCGCCGGTGTGCTCACCCAGCCAGGGCACCCGCGACGTGTCGCCGTCGACCATCCGCGACAGCTTGACCGGATTCCCCGGGACCAGGACGGGGTCGCCGTCGCCCGTCGGCTGGGGCATCTCGATCAGCATGTTGCGCACCTGGAGGTGCGGATCGTGGGCCACCTGGGCGCTGTCCTGGGACTCACCCGCGGCCATGCCCTCGTCACTGAGGATCCGTACCGCCGCCACCGCGGTCTTGTCAGCCGCCCAGGCCTCGACGCCGGGGCGGATGACATCATCGAGGTGCTCCATCCAGCCGGATCGCTCGGCGAAGCGTGGGTCCTCGATCCACTCGGGATGACCGATGGCCTCGGCCAGCATGGCGAAGTGGTGCTCGCGGACGACCTGGAGCACGAAGTGCCCGTCGCGGGCGGCGAAGGTCTCCACGATGCCCACGCCACACTCCTGCTCGCTGGCGATGCCCATCGAGTAGAAGTTCATCACCAGATCGGTCATTGCCACGGTGGCATCGAGCATGGCGATGTCGACCCGCTGGCCGTGGCCGGTGTTGTCGCGATGGCGCAGTGCGGCCAGGACGCCCACCACCCCGAACAGGGCCGAGCTGATGTCACCCAGCGCACCTACGGGGTTGGCGGTGGGTGGGCG
>JAOUEE010000298.1 GCA_029858875.1 Acidimicrobiia bacterium | reverse complement strand
GGCCCATTCGACCGCGACGTCGCGGGCGGTGCCGGCGGGGACCACCCGGTTGACGCCGCCCAGGGTCAGCATCCGCTCGGCGCCGACCGGTCGGCCGTCGAGCACCAGCTCGGCGGCGGCGGTGGGTCCGATGAGGTGCAGCAGGCGGCTGGCCCCGCCCAGGCCCGGGGTGAGCCCCAACTGGACCTCGATCTGGGCGAAGGTCGCGCCGGCCCCGGCCACCCGCAGATCACAAGCCCAACCCAGCTCGCATCCACCACCTGCCGTGGAGCCGTCGATGGCCGCGATCGTGACGATCCCCGGGTCGCCGATGGCATTGACCGCCCGGAACACGTCGAAGCCGTCACCGGACTGGGGTCGCTCGTGCATCAGATCCAACAGATCGGTCAGCCACGCGTGCTGGATCCAGTAGTCGGGGTGGCCACTGGCGAGGACCACCACGTGGGCCCCGCCGTCGCGGGCCTCGTCGAGCCCTCGCAGGATGGCTCCGGCCCCGTCCCACGACAGATGATTGCGGATGGCCGGGTTGTGGTAGGTCACCACGGCCACGCCCGGCGCCGGACGATCGACGTCGACCTCGGCGGCCGACTCAGCCATGGGCGCCCGCCGAGATGGTTTCTCGACCCAGCCGCCGCGCGGTGGCGGCCCCCATGACGGCGAAGAGCGTCGACCACGCGGCGAGGACCAGCAGCACGACCTCGCCCATCACCCAGAACGACGCACCGGCGTCGCTGTCGTAGAACACGCTGCCCCCGAGGAACACCAGCCCCATGGCCGGCAGGGTCAGGGCGAAGCCCCACCAGGCCGAGAGCTTGGGGAACACCATGCCGGCGACGAAGGCGACCACCGGGAAGGCGATCCACAGGTACCAGAACAACCCCGATTCCAGGGGGTCGTTGTCGGGCGAGTCGGTGGTGGCCTGGAGGGCGATGGCAGCCATCGCTCCCACGGCGAGCAGGGCGAGGGTGGTGGCCACGCCCCGACCCTTGTCGCTGCGCACCCCTCTGGTCGCGGCCAGCTGCGCGAGCTGCGCGCCCATGAGCGAGGCGCCGGTGGCCACCAGCGCCTGGACGATGACGACGAAGACCGTCACCGACCCGGTGCCCCGGTCGTCGCTGCTGACGACGATGTCGCCGAACACCGTGAACACGGCCAACGGCGCCAGCGCGACCACACCCCACACCGCCCAGTGCCTCGGGCTCAGGAGGCCGGCGAAGAACGCCACTCCGATCAGCAGGGGCCAGCCGATGAGGTAGCCGGTGCTGCGATCGACGGAGAGCATCACCCCGGCGTGCACGATGCCGATGGCCAACAGGACCAACGCCGTCCACTGGGACCGACCGAGTGTCATGGAGGCAACGTTACTGGAGCATCACCGACACCCGAGAGCCGCCTCGTACCCGGCGGCTCCGGCGCCGGGTTCAGGCCCAGTCCGCTTCGAGGTGGCGCTTGATGGTGCGGGCGAACTCGGCCGCGGGGGCACCGTCGAAGGCACGATGATCCCAGGTGAGACTGAGGGTCATGCGAGTGACGGCACGGGGAGCGGTATCGGGCCCGTCGACCACCACCTCCTGGCGCAGACGGCCGACCCCGAGAATCGCCGTGTTGGGTGGGTTGATCACCGGCGTGAAGCCGTCGACGCCGTACATGCCGAGCGTCGAGACCGAGAAGGTGCCGCCCTCCATCTCGGCCAACGTCAGGGCGCCGGCGCGGGCGGCCTGGGCCAGGCGGGTGGTCTCGGCGGTCAGCTCGGCCAGCGTCAGCGACGCGGTGTCGCGCACCACTGGAACCACCAGGCCTCCGTCGACCGCCACGGCCATGCCCACGTGGACGTCGGGCAACAGGGCCACGGCGTCGTCGGTGACCTGGCTGTTGATCAGCGGATGCTCCACCAGCGCTCGGGCCGCGCTCGCGATCACGTAGTCGGTGTAGCCCGGCAGCGGTAGCTCGTCGACCTGGCGACCGGCCTCACGATGGGCGACCACCGTGTCCATGTCCACGTCCATGTTGAGCGTGAGCTGGGCCATCTCTCGCAGCGACTGGTGCATGCGGGTGGCGATGGTTCCCCGCATGCCCCGCAGCGCAACCGTGGAGGTCGGCTCCTGCGACAGCGGTGCCGATGTGGTGGTCGGGTCCGGCTGCGCCGGAGCCGGGCCGGCTGCATCCAGCATGGCTCGGACGTACCGGGCGACGTCGTCGCGCGTGCGACGGGCCTCGACCCCCGGCACTCGCGCCAGGTCGACGCCCAACAGGTCGGCCAGCAGGCGAGCCGCCATGGTGGCCGGCACACCGGGACCCGACCCCGTGGTTGCCGCCGCGGCGGGCGACACGACCAGCCCTGCCCGCTCGACATCCTCACTGACGATGCGACCACCGGGCCCGGTTCCCGCGATGGCAGACAGCGCGACTCCCCGCTCGGCCGCCACCCGGCGGGCATTCGGTGAGGCCAGGATCCGTCCGCCCGGGGCCGCAGCCGCGGCCGGCGGCACCGCGGCGTCGGTGGATGGTCCGACGGCGGTCGGGGCCACGGACGGGGGCGGCGGGGCCGAGACGGCCGGCGGCTCCTCGCCCTCGGCCAGGAACCAGCCGATGCCCGCGCCACAGTCGTAGGTGTCACCCACCACCCCCACCTGGTGCAGCCGTCCGGACCCGCTGGCCTCGACGTCGGTCTCCACCTTGTCGGTCTCGATGCGCAGCACCGGCGTACCGGCGCCGACCGAGGCGCCATCGTCCACCAACCACTCCAGGATGGTTCCTGCCTCCATGGTGAGGCCCAGCTTGGGCATGGTGAACTCGGTGGCCATGGTTCCCTTCAGCTTCCGGACGGGGACGACATCCCCATCACCTGGTCGACATCGATCACCCGCGGCCCATCGCGCCGGACAGACAACGTGACGGTCTGACCGTCGCCGAGCACCCGGTCCCGTTCGCCGTCGAAGGCCAGCACCCCCGGTCCCACCAGTTCGACATCCTGCCCATCGGCCAGGGCGGTCACCATGCGGACGGACACATCGGCGTACAGCCCGGGGGCCATGGGCCGACGATGCCGCTCGCCGTCGGGGCCCAGGTCGACGCGCACCCCACCCGGTTCATGTCGACTCACCGGTCGCCCGGCGGCAGCGATGGAGGACAGACCGACCGCGGTGGGCTCGGCGATGGCGGCCACGATGGTGCGCAGTCGGTCGGCATCCCACACGGCCCGACTTCCGACGAAGGCTCCGTCCACCAACGCCACCTCGACCAAGGCCAGATCATGCGGCGGTCCGTGGTCGAAGCGGGCGTGGATCACCTTCGCCGGTCGGCTGACGTCGTCGATGGCGACCGCGCCAGCAGCCACCCGGCCTGCAGCGTGACCGGCAACGGTGGCCTCGACCGCCTGCGGGAACACGTTGTTGGTGCCGATGGACACCGGCACCAGAGGGGCATCGAGCCAGCCCTTGGCCACGTCGCGCTGGGTTCCGTCGCCGCCCAGCACCACCACGGCGCCGGCCTCCTCCTTCCACAGGCGCTGGGCGGCCGCCACGGTGTCCTGGCTGGAGCCGGTGACCGCCTCGTCCAGCACCTCGAGCGTGACCGTCCCGGGATCCAGTCCCTCGATGGCTCGTCGCCCCAACTCCTGGCGGTCGGCGCTCAGCAGCACCCGCTGGGCGCCGCCTTCGATGGCGCCGACCACCGTCCGGCGGATCATGCCCATCTTGGCCACATCAGACGACGGCGATGCGGAGGCCACCAACCGCCGGATGTCCTTGCCGGCCGCAGGGTTGGCGATGATACCGACGGTGGTCATCACTTCAGCCGCCGGGTTGCGGGCGGTCGAGGGTGTCGCGGATGCCGGCCGCGATGCGCTTGGCGTCGGGGATGTAGTGCCCTTCGAGGGCAGGGCTGAACGGCACCGGGGAGAAGGGGGCGGCCACCCGGGCAACCGGCGCGTCGAGATGGTCGAAGGCCTCCTCCTGCACCTGCGCGGCGATCTCGGCCCCCAGCCCACCGAAGCGGACGGCCTCATGGACCACGACGACCCGGTTGGTCCGACGGGCCGACGCCACGATGGTGTCGGTGTCGAGGGGTTGCAGGGTGCGGGGGTCGATGATCTCGCAATCGATCCCCTCGTCGGCCAGGCGCTCGGCCGCCTTGGTGGCCTCGGACACCATGCGCCCGTAGGCCACCACCGTGACGTCGCTTCCGGGGCGCACCACGTTGGCCTGCCCCAGGGGGACGGCGTACAGCTCCTCGGGCACCTCACCCGCGTCACCGAGCATGCGCTTGTTCTTGACGAGGATCGTGGGGTTGTCCTCACGGATGCACGAGACCATGAGGCCCTTCATGTCATACGCCGAGGACGGGCACACCACCTTGAGCCCGGGGATGTGGCACAGCATGGCCTCGAGGCTCTGGGAGTGCTGGGCCGCCGCCGACAGGCCGGCCCCACCACCCGTGGTGATGGTGAGCGGGATGCGCGCCGTACCGCCGAACATGTACTTGAGCTTGGCCGCCTGGTTGACGATCTGATCCATGGCCACGCAGACGAAGTCCATGAACATGAGGTCGACGATCGGGCGCAGGCCGGTGACGGCCGATCCCACGCCCAGGCCGACGATGGCCTGCTCGGAGATG
>JAOUEE010000296.1 GCA_029858875.1 Acidimicrobiia bacterium | reverse complement strand
GTACACCCCGCCGATGGTGGAGACCGAGCCGCGGTCGTCGATGTCCTTCCAGAGCCAGATCAACACGGCGCCGGCAACCACGGCGGCTTCGCAGGTCCACAGCGGGGCGAACCACCGGGGCATCGCCTTCACCACGGACTGCACCATCAACAAGATGACGGCCGCCGCGGCCAGCACGATCAGCGGGACCAGCACCAACCAGTCGATGGTGGGGTTGGGCACGGCCTCGACCTGGGCGAGAAGCGCGTTCACTCCGGCTCCTCCCCGTGCTCGTCGGCTTCACCGTGGGCCGGGACCTCTATGTTCTCGCCCAGCTCGGAGGTGGGCTCGGTGAAGTCGTCGACCCGGGTCTCGACGTGGGCGATCAGCTCATCGACGGCGGGCTCGATCCGCTCGAGCATGGGCTTGGGGTACACGCCGAGGAACACGATGAAGGCCAGCAGGGGAGCCAACACCAGGCCCTCGCGAAGGGTGAGGTCGGTGACCGACTCGTTCTCCTCGGTGAGCGGGCCGTGGAACACCCGCTGGAAGGCCCACATGAGGTACAGCGCGGCGAGGATGACACCCGTCGCGGCGGCCACCGCCCACCACCGGTGGGCCAGGAAGGCACCGACGAGCGTGAGGTACTCGCCGACGAAGCCGTTGAGCCCGGGTAGCCCGATGCTGGAGAACATCACCACCACGAAGGTGCCGGCCAGCAGCGGTGCCACGGTCTGGAGCCCCGAGAGCTCGGCGATCTGGCGGGTGTGGCGACGCTCGTAGATCATCCCCACCAGCAGGAACAACGCGCCGGTGGAGATGCCGTGGTTCACCATCAACACGATGGCGCCGGTGATGCCCTCGGTGTTGAGGGCGAAGGTACCCAGGATGATGAAGCCCAGGTGGGCCACCGATGAGTAGGCGACCAGCCGCTTGAGGTCCTTCTGCATGGTGGCCACCACGGCGCCGTAGATGATGCCGATGACCCCGAGGCCGATGAGGTACGGAGCGAAGGTGACCGCCGCCTCGGGGAAGAGGTACACCCCGAAGCGCAGGAAGCCGTAGGTCCCCAGCTTCAGCATCACACCGGCCAGGATCACCGAGCCGGCGGTGGGCGCCTCGGTGTGGGCGTCGGGCAACCACGTGTGCAGCGGGAACAAGGGCACCTTGACCGCGAAGGCCAGCGCGAAGCTGAGGAAGATCCATCGGGCCGTCTCGGTGGCGATGCCCTGGTTCTGGGCGATCTCCACCAGGTCGAAGGTGAGGTCGCCGCCCACGGCGGAACGGTGGAGGGTGACCAGGCTGACCACGCCGACCAGCATCAGCGCCGAGCCGAACATCGTGTAGAGGAAGAACTTGGTGGCCGCGTAGACCCGGTTGCCGTGACCCCAACGCCCGATGAGGAAGTACATCGGCACCAGCACGATCTCGAAGAACACGAAGAAGACGAACAGGTCGAGGGCGATGAACACCCCGAAGCAGCCGGCCTGGAGGAGGAGCAGCCAGGCGAAGTAGGGCTTGGCGTCGTGGTCGGGATCGACGCCCACGATCGCCAGTGGGAAGAGCAGGCCGGTGAGCACCACCAGGAAGAGCGAGATGCCGTCGATGCCCAGGTGCCACGAGATGCCGAGGCTGTCGATCCAGGACCAGTCGTTCTCCACGAACTGGAAGCCGCCGTCGGCCTTGTCGAAGCTGTACAGGATCCACAGGCTGAGCGCGCCGGTGGTGCCCGAGAACAACAGGGCCAACAACCGGTGCAGATCGCGGCTGCGGGGCACCAGTGTCAGTACGACGGCACCGGCGACCGGGACGATCACCAGCGCGGTGAGCACCGGGAAGCCCAGGCTGACCCCCTCGGTCGCGGCGAGCAGGCTCATGACAGGCCTCGCAGCACGAACCAGAGCAGCAACAGCACGGCGCCCACCGCGATACCGGCGGCATAGGTGCGCACCAGACCGGTCTGGAGTGACCGCAGCGGCGTACCGACGGTGCGCACCATGCGGCCGGCTCCGTTGACGGCGCCGTCGATGACGGTGGCGTCGAACCAGGCGACGGCGTCGAAGACCGCCCGACCGGGCCCGCCCATGAAGTTGGTGATGACCTGGTCGTAGTACCAGCCTCGATCGAACACCTGCTTCTCGATCCGGGTCGGCGACAGCTTGTGCCGTCGGTACACCAGATACCCGGCGGCAATGCCGATGAGGCTGCCGGCGACGGCCAGCAGGGCGAGGATCACCTTGGCGGTGTCGCTGGTGCTCACCAGGTGCTCGCGCGCGAGGGTGGGGGCCAGCCACTCCTCCAGGCGGTGCCCGGCGGTCTCGAAGGGCAGGTTCAGGATGCCGGCGATGATGGTGGTGCCGGCCAGCACCAACAGCGGAACCGTCATGGTCCACGGCGACTCGTGGGGAGAGTACTCCCGCCGCTCGGCCACCGCTTCGGGCAGCCGCTCCTCGATCACCGACAGGTCGGGGGCCTCGAACAGGTCGTACTGCGGCGCCGGGCGCTCGGCCTCGACCGTGGCGATCCGCTGGGCCAGCGTGGCGGTTCGACCGGCCCGGACCTGAGCCTCCGAGGCCGTCTGGCGGGCCGCCGGAATGGCCTGGCGAGCCGCCTTGCGCGCCTCGAGAGCGGACACCAGGGTGGCCCGCGCCGCGTCGCGACCGTCGTCGTCCGCCGCATCGACGGCCGCCTCGGCCTGGGTGACGGCGGCGACGCAGGTGTCGAAACTGGCCTTGGCCTCGACCACGGCCGCCTCGGCCGCATCGGCCGCGGCTCGCGCTGCCTGCGCGTCCTCGTCGACGGCAGCCAGCTCGCCCGCCCACGCCTCGTCGATCTCGCCGGGACGCGCATCGCCGTAGCGATAGCGACCGAAGAAGGTCATCATCACCTGGCGGGTCATGTAGAAGGCGGTGATCAGCGCGGTGACGATGCCCACCAGCCACAACAGCTTGCCGTGGACGCCGCCCGCATCCCAGGCGCCGAGCAGCACCTCGTCCTTGGACCAGAAGCCGGAGAACGGTGGCACACCGGCAATGGCCAGCCACCCGATGATGAAGGTGAACGCGGTGATGGGCAGAAAGCGACGCAGACCGCCGTAGTGGCGCATGTCCTGGTCGTGGTGCATGCCGTGGATCACCGAGCCCGCACCCAGGAACAACAGGGCCTTGAAGCTGGCGTGGGTGGTCATGTGGAAGATGCCGGCCACGTACGACCCCGTACCCACCGCCATGAACAGGTACCCCAGCTGACTGACCGTGGAGTAGGCCAGCACCTTCTTGATGTCCTTCTGGGAGATGGCGATGGTGGCCGCGAACAGCGCGGTGATGGCCCCCACCCAGGCGATGAGGTTCATCGACCACTGGGCCGAGACCTCGAGGATCGGGTTCATCCGGGTGAGCAGGAACACGCCCGAGGTGACCATCGTGGCCGCGTGGATGAGCGCGGACACCGGCGTGGGACCGGCCATGGCATCGGGCAGCCACAGGTAGAGCGGCAGCTGGGCCGACTTGCCGACCGCGGCCACCAGCAACAACACGGTGATGGCCGTGGCCGTCGACTGCGTCAGACCGCTCGCCTGGGGCAGCACCTCGCTGTAGTTCAGCGTGCCGAACGTGAAGAACACCACGAACATGGCGACCATGAAGCCCCAGTCACCGACGCGGTTGGTGACGAAGGCCTTCTTCCCTGCGCTGGCGTTGGCCTCGTCGCTGAACCAGAAGGAGATCAGCAGGTACGAGCAGGCCCCCACCCCTTCCCACCCCAGGAAGGTGAGCAGCATGTTGTCGGCCAGCACCAGCACGAGCATGGAGAAGACGAAGAGGTTGAGATAGACGAAGAACTTCGAGAAGTCGGGGTCGCCGTGCATGTACCCCACGGCGAACATGTGGATGAGGGCGCCGACGAAGGTGACGAAGAGCACCAGGTCCATGGCCAGCGGATCCACCAACAGGGCAACGTCGACGTTGAAGTCCCCCACCGGGATCCAGCTCCACAGCACCTGCGTGAACGGCGCCGCTCCCTCCAGCGCCCCCCGGGCCTCTTCGGGCCGGTCGGCCAGACCCAGGAACACCAACACCGCGACCACGAAGGACCCGGCGACCGTGGACGTGGCCAGCCACCCGGACCAGGGTTCACCGAGGCGCCGTCCGAAGGCGGCGTTCAGGACGGCGCCCAGCAGCGGGAGCGCAGGGATCAGGAAGGTGAGGTCGAGCAGTGTGTCCATCGGCCTACCCTCTCAGCGCCGAGAGGTCATCGGCCGTGGCCCGTGGCCGACGCCGCATGATGGCCACGATGATGGCCAGGCCGACCACCACTTCGGCGGCCGCCACCACCAGAACGAAGAACACCGACAGCTGCCCGCCGAGATCACCCAGATCGTCACCGAAGCTCACGAAGGTGAGGTTCACCGCGTTGAGCATGAGCTCGACACACATGAACATCACCAGCGGATTGCGTCGCACCATCAGCCCCACCGCGCCGATGCTGAACACCACCGCCGCCAGGATCAGATACGCCACCGAATCGTCCATTACTCGCCTCCGCCGGCGGAGGACCCCGGCACCGTTGCGGCACCATCGACATCGGCGGAGGACCCCGGCACCGTTGCGGCACCATCGACATCGGCGGAGGACCCCGGCACCGTTG
>JAOUEE010000297.1 GCA_029858875.1 Acidimicrobiia bacterium | reverse complement strand
GGCCTGGCGGTACACCCGGTTCTTCTCGGCCACCTGCTCGGGGCCACCGAAGCCCAGCACCAGGGCCCCGATGCCGCGGTGCCCGGCCTCCACCAGCGTGGGGGTGCGGGTACACGCCATGTAGAGCGGGGGATGGGGATCCTGGCGGGGCTTGGGATGGATCGACCGTGCCGGCACGTCGAGGAATTCGCCGTGATGCTCGACCGTGTCCTCGACCCAGTACCGCGGGATGAGCCGCATCGCCTCGTCGATCATCGGCGGCAGCGAGTCGAGTTGGTACCCGAAGGTGCCGGCCTCTTGCTGGGTGGCGCCCTTTCCGAAACCGACGTGCAATCGGCCCTTGGACAAGATGTCGAGCATCGCACAGCGTTCGGCCACCTTCACGGGGTGGTTCATCTGTGGCGGCAGACAGATCACGCCGTGACCCAGACCGATGCGGTCGGTGGCGCCGGCGATGTAGGCCAGAAACGTCTCGGGTGCCGACATGTGGGCGTACATGCTCAGGGCCGTGTGCTCGACCGCCCAGACGATGTCGTAGCCCAGCTCCTCGGCCAACAAGGCCTGCTCGACGATCTCATCGAACACCCGATGGTCACCCGCGCGCGAGGCGTCGTCGGTCTGGGCTTCGTAGATCAGCGAGAACCGCATGCCTGCCTCGGGTCACTGGGGGCCACCATCTATAGCGCGCCCGACCGAGCCCGGCTGGCAGTCGCTCTGCATCTGCTCACCGCTGGTCGGCGAACTCCCGAGTGGAAACATTCACTGACCACGAAGGTTCGACCATGGACGGAATCCTGTTGTTCGGAGTGGGGACGCTGATCTTCCTCATCTCCACCGCCGGCACGTTGGCCGCGCTCTTCCTCGATGGGCAATTCCCGGCCGAGGGTGAGGAACGATCCCATAGCTTGGAACGAGAAGGGCGGTCCCAACCGGTGGCCCCGGCGTACGACCTCACCGAATACCGCCGTGTCTCCCACCTCCGTACCCAGTCTGGACTGGAGGCAGTGTGATGGCCGGAACCCAATTCGCCGGCCGGTTCTCCGGTCTCGCGGCGCGACACGTCTCCACCCGAACCATCAGGTACGGGTTCCTGCTGGCCGGGTTCGCTTCACTGGTGCTTTCGGTTTCGCTGTGGTTCGGCGGCTACCGCGAGGAGGGCCTCTTCGTCGGACTCTGGGTGCCGGCGGTCCACAGTCTGGGCACGTTGGTGCTGACTCCCGATCGTCACTGAGTGATCTCCAGGTCCACCATGCCCGTCGCCGAACGAGGACGACGCCCCGGCGGCGCCGGTGGATGCTCAGATCTTGTGCGGCCCGCGTGGCAGGAGCTCACCGACGGTGGCTGCCTCGAAGTGGCCGTCGGGGTCAACGGCCAGGACCTGCACGCCCGATCCGCCGAGCTCGAGCGCGACCTGCAGGCAGGCACCGCAGGGGAAGGTGAGCACGCCGTTCGTTCGGGCCGACGCCACGGCCACAGCAGTCGGGCGTTCGCCAGCGGCCACCGTGGTGAACAGGGCCACCCGTTCGGCACACATGGCCAGGCCGAGCGAGACGTTCTCCACCAATGCGCCGGTGACGATGGCGTTGGTGTCGGTGAGCACCGCCGCCCCCATGCGAAAGCGGGAGTAGGGGGCGTAGGCGTTCTGGCGGGCGCGCTGCGCTGCGGCAAGCAGCGCAGCGTGGTCGGTCACTGCTGTGGCCGTTCGGACGTCGGCGGAACGCACCGTGGCCTGGTGGTCAGCTCGAGCCAGCTGGGTGCGCCACGTGCCCTCATGTCACCCGACCGTAGCGCCGGGTCGGATCGTCTGGGCGGTCCCTGCGCCACGGGCGATTGCCGGCAGCTCCGCCGCCCGTTCTACATTGCGGTCGTCGCCGATCGGCGACGGCACCGACCATCGAGGAGGAGCCTCTCATGAGCGAAGGCATGAAGATCGACATCGGCATCGGCGACGAGCAGCGCAAGGAGATCGCCGCCGGGCTGTCCCGCGTGCTGGCCGACTCGTACACGCTGTATCTGAAGACGCACAACTATCACTGGAACGTCGTGGGGCCGATGTTCAACACGCTGCACCTCATGTTCGAGGAGCAGTACAACGAACTGGCGTTGGCCGTGGATCTGATCGCCGAGCGCATCCGTGCGCTGGGTGAGCCGGCGCCCGGGTCCTATCGGGAGTTCGCTGAGCTGTCCTCCATTGCCCAGGACGACGATCGCCCCGACGCCACCGAGATGATCCGTCGGCTGGTCGAAGGTCAGGAGGCGG
Organism: Acidimicrobiia bacterium; assembly: GCA_029858875.1. GTDB lineage: Bacteria > Actinomycetota > Acidimicrobiia > Acidimicrobiales > SHLQ01 > JAOUEE01. Next base: position 2,363 of record JAOUEE010000297.1, on the reverse strand, counting down.
TGGCCCGAACGGCTCGCGACATGTTCCCGGTGGTGCAAGCGGCGAGCGATGAGCCGACGGCCGATCTGTTGACCCAGCGCATGCAGGTGCACGAGAAGACGGCCTGGATGCTGCGCAGCATGTTGGCCTGAGGGCGGTCTCGTTCAGTGGCCGATGGCGGCGGCCAGGCCCTCGGGGTCGGCCACGCTGACCCATAGAGCCGAGTGGTTGCGCGGCCCGAGGACCCTGGGGATCTTGTCGACGAAGGCGATGCACAGGCCCCGTTCGTTGGTGGTCCCGAAGGTCAGACCATCGTCGGCGAAGCTCAGTCGCAGTCCCACCGCCGTCCACCACCGGTGAGGGCCGGTGACCAGTGTGTGGTCGATGTTGCTGAGCGGCGTCTCCACCCGTTTGCGCCCGTAGGTGGCCACCAGGAGCTCGTCATCGGTGATGGTCACTCCGTCGTCCTCGTCCACCGCCAGCACCGAGAACAGCGGTGCCCAGCGTCGATCGAGTTGGTAGGGGAAGAACACCGGTGCCGGTCGGGTTTGTTGCCGTGGCCCTCAGGACGAGGCGGTTTCGATCTGTGCGGTGCGGTTGGCGGCCGGCTCGCGGATGTCGGCCACGATTGCGTCGGCGGCCCCCTCCGCGAAGTCACGGGTGCCCTGCAGTCGGGCCAGCGCCCGGTCGCGCTGGTGGCGGCCGTTCTCGGTGCCGAGGACGTAGCCGATGGCCGCGGCCAGGCCGAGGACGGCGAGAATGAGCAGGAGCTTCTTCATTCGGGTCTCCAATGCGGGGATGTGGTTCCCCGCCGACCGTAGCCGTCTCACGGGAAGACCGACGGACGGGCTGGTGGATGTCCGCCAGCGGCGATGTTCGCTCGTGTCCGCGGTAGTGGCGCCGGGGGTCCGTTCGAGCTCCCGGATGAGCATCCTTTGGGGGGTCCGGCCGTGCGTCGGTGGATCGTGTCGGCGCCGCGGACGTTCGGGGACGGTTTGGCGCTACGTTGCCGCACCATGGCCGGCGTGCGCGTTCGAGAGCTGCTCGTGTGCGTGGTCCTCGTCGGCGTGGCGATCAGCCCCGTCGGCCCGACGGATGCGGCGGAGCGGACCCCCGGTTCGGCGCCAGCGAACGACGATGGTGGTCCCCCCGAGATCGTCATCGAGGTCGATGTCGACGCCGAGGCGACCGCTGTGCAGCGTGCCACCGAGGCCGACTACTCACCGGCACCGGTGCCGGATCTGGCCGACCCGCCGGGGGGCCTGGACATGCGGCGGCCCCGCCTCGGTCCCGGTGGGCTGTATCTCCCTCGGGATGCGGCTGATCCCGACATCCTGGTCGTGCGCGGCACCTACTACCTCTTCTCCACCAACACGACCGAGGCGAACGTGCCCACGTGGAGCTCACCCGATCTGGCGACATGGCGGTACCGGGGCGACGCATTGCCCGAGCTGCCCCGTTGGGCCAACGCGGCGGGCGGCACGACGTGGGCGCCGTCCGTTCACCGGGTCGGTGGGGGGTACAACCTCTACTTCTCGGCCCTGAACGAGTCCAGCGGCAAGTTCTGCATCGGGGTGGCCACCGCGTCGGTCCCCGTCGGGGGGCCGTTCCGCCCTCGCCAGCGACCGCTGGTGTGCCAGCCCCACCGGGGAGGAAGCATCGACCCGTACCTGTTCGCCGACGGCCGCTCGGGCCGCTTCCTGCTCTACAAGACGGACGGGAACTGCTGTGACATCAAAGCCAAGTTGTGGAGCCAGCGGCTGACAGGCGATGGTCTGCGCGTGGCGGGGCGACCCAACGAGCTGTTGTTCGCCGGAGCGGAATGGGAGGGCGGCATCATCGAGGGGCCCACCATGGTCGAACGCGGTGGCCGCTACCACCTCTTCTATTCCGGCAACTGGTGGCACACCCACCACTACGCCATCGGTCACGCCATCTGCGAAAGCATCCGTGGGCCGTGCTTCCGGTCGAGCGACGAGCCGTTCATGGTCAACCGAAGTGACGGTGTCGGCTTCGGCGGGCCGTCGATCTGGGAGCCACCGAGCGGCGAGGTGTGGATGACCTACCACGGGTGGTACGGACCCGGGGTGGGGTACGAGAACGGTGGGGTGCGCGCCGCCTTCGCCCATCGCCTCGACTTTCCCGATTGGCGCCCGCCGCCCACCTGCTTCGGCGTCGCGGCCACGATCATCGGCACCAACGGCGCTGACACCATCACCGGAACGCCCGGCCGCGATGTCATCGTCGCCCGAGACGGCGCCGACGTGGTCAACGGCGGTGGCGGTGCCGATCTCGTCTGTGGTGGCGCCGGCGACGACGCCGTCCGCGCCGGCCGAGGAAATGACCGGATCCGGGGCGGCCCGGGGCGCGACACCGTCAACGCC
>JAOUEE010000295.1 GCA_029858875.1 Acidimicrobiia bacterium | reverse complement strand
CGTCCCCGACTTCGACGCCCTCCAGGCCGCCGGCGTCGACACCTACTTCGGTAGTGCCGAGACGGCGTACCAGACGTTCTTCGACCAGATCAACGCCGAGGGTGGGATCGGCGGCCGCCTGATCGAGCCCTACTACTCGACCTTCGACTTCCTGGCGGCCGAGTCCCAGGAGAGCACCTGCATCGAGCTCACCGAGGACGACCAGGTGTTCGTCGTGATGCACGGGGTGTTGCGGGACTCGAACCTGTGCTTCACCGAGCAGCACGACACCGTCATCATCACCGAGAAGGAGCTGACCAGCGAGCGGCTCACCCGGTCCGCCGTGCCCTGGATCACCGCGGCATCGCGCGACGACACGGCACTGGAGTTGTTGGTGCAGGTGCTCTTCGAGAGCGGCCGGCTCGACGACAAGACCGTCGGTATAGCGGCCGGCGACACCCCCGAGGCCCTCGAAGCCGCACTCGGCGAGGTCGGAATCACCCCGCAGCTCGGGATCATCGACGCGCCGCCCGGCGATCGTGATGCCGCCCGCGCCGATTACGCCATCGTGGCCCAGCGCTTCGTCGCCGATGGGGTCGACTTCGTGTTCGCACCGGGCGACACGGGATTGGTCATCGAGGTGCTCGAGAACGCCGGTCTCGGCGCCGAGTACGCCTTCAGCGACTCGGCCGTGCTGGCCGCCATCCCCGAGAACATGGACAACCCCGCGTTGGCCGACGGCACGGTCACCGTGTCGTTTCGACCCGAGGACGAGCTCTGGGTCGATCCCGACTTCGACGCGGCCTGTGTGGAGCCGTTCCGGACGGCCAACCCGGACCTGGCGGCCGATCTCGAGCTGCTGCCGACCGAGGTCGACATGGCGGGCGGGGAGGCCCAGTGGGTGGTGCCCATCCGGCGAGCCTGCTACGGCACCATGTTGCTGAAGGCCCTGGGTGAGGCCGCGGGTCCCGAGCTGTCCAACGAGACGCTGGTGGGCGCCCTCGATCAGATCGGTCCGATCGAGTATCCGGGTTGGGGACAGGCCAGCTACCGCGCCGACAAGTGGGACGGCCTCGACACCTTCTATCTCCAGGAGTTCGATTCGACCATCGGCGATGATGGCGGGATCCGGGTGGTCGGCGATCCCATCGTGGTCGAGCGCTAACGCTCGTCGGGTCGGTCAGGCCGTCGGAAGGGTCACCTGCACCAGCAACATCTCGAACTCGTCGCTCGCCGTCAGCCGCCAGTCGTGGTCGGGGGGAACGGTCAGCGCATCGGACACGCCGATCTCGGTCGCGTCGTGCCCGGCGACCTGGATCTCGCCATCGCCGTCGAGCACCACCAGCAGTGAGGTGGCTGGACCGCGGTCGACGCCCGTCTCGTCGGCGTCGGCGGCCCTGACGGTCCACGCCGAGGCCAGGTGGTTGGTGGGCACGTCGATCCGCAGGCGCTGGCCTTCGAACGTGCTGCTGGCGTTCCAGGGCACCCAGAGCGATCGATTGGCCAGGTGACGCACGAAGCGTTGATCGCCGAATCGGCGGCCGGGGCGGAAGGTCTCGGTGGGGAGCTCCATCCTGGGATCGGCGATGGTCTCGTGATCGGCGGGGACGGTTATCTCGATCACCACCAGCTCGTCCGAGCTCTCGCGTACCTGATGCCGGATCCCGGGCGGCTGGAGGACGGCGTCGCCCTGCTCGAGCACGAAGGGCGCTCCCTGGTCCTCGTAGACCACCTCCACCCATCCGGATGCGCAGTAGATCAGCTGGAAGGCCACCCGGTGGAAGTGGGCGTAGTCGGGGACCGTGCCCCCGTCGGCGATGTGGATCATGGACGCGACCATCGCCCCACCGGCGCGGTCGGGCATCAGGTCGCGGTAGCGCATGCCCGCTCGGCCGGTGGACCACGTGGCCTCCGACCCTCGAGCGATGCCGTACGCCGGCTGACCGAGCGGGACGGGTACCACCACCGAGTCGACGATGATCTCGACGGTGGTGCCGTTGGGAGCGGTGCGGGTGTCGGCGCCGACCCCGGCCGCCTCGTCACAGAAGAGCCGGAGCGTGCCGGGCGCGATCCGGGGATCCGGGTCGAGGTGGATGCGCAGGCCGAACCCCACGAGCGTGGCCCGCCGGGGATCGTCGGCCGGGGCGAGGGACTCGAGCTCGAAGCCGAGGTCGGTGAAGAAGGTCAGGGTGGGCGTCAGGTCCGGGCACGGCAGCACCACCCCTGCGGCCCGGATCGGGGGCACCGGCGCGTTCGACATCATTCGCTCCTCAGCCGTCGACGAATGTCGCCCACTCGTCGATGGGCTGGCGTTGGCTGACCAGGGTGTTGACCGGCGCGTCCGGGTCGGCGTGGCCGATGGCCATGCCGCAGAACAGCATCCAGTGATCGGGGGCCCCGACGAACCCGGCGACGGCGCCCGATCGCATGGCCCACGCTTCCTGGGCGCAGGTGTCGAGCCCGGCTCCTCGGGCGAGCAACATGAACGACTGGAGGAACATGCCGAGGTCCGACCACTGCGGCGGCCCCATCGCTTTGTCGATGAAGCAGAACAACCCGCACGGCGCTCCGAAGAAGCGGTAGTTCTCGGCCAGGCGGGCCAGTCGAGCGGCCTTGTCCTCGCGGGGAATACCCAGCAGCTCGTACATCTGCTCACCCACCGCGAATCTATTGGTGCGGTAGGGCTCCACGAGTCCCGGTGGGTAGATGTCGTAGCCCGGCGCCTCGAAGTCCCGCTCGTCGAGATGGGCGTGGAGCCGACCCAGGGTGTCGCCGTTGACCACGAAGATCCGCCAGGGTTGGAGGTTGCCGCCCGACGGTGCCCGGGCCGCCCGCTCCAGCAGATCCCGCACCACCGCATCGGGAACGGGGTCATCGCGAAAGGCCCGAACGGAACGGCGGGACTCGACGGCGTCGCGTACATCCATGCCGGCACGGTACCCGTGGAGCCGTAGGTGGGACCCGCCGGGCTGCTTGCGCGGCGCGGGGGGAGGTCCTAGACCGATGCGATGGAGTTCTCCCAGACCGGCCGACCCGTCGATGACGTCATCGCTGATCTCGAGGCCAAACGATCCGATGACGTGCGGTGGGCCGACGGCCGGGCCTTCGGCATGATCTACGACGGTGGCCCCGGGGTCCATGAAGCCGCCGAGCGGGCGGCGCGGCTGTATCTCCACGAGAACGCCCTGAACACCAAGGCCTTCCCTTCATTGGGGCGCATCCAGTCCGAGGTGGTTGGTTGGACGGCCTCGCTGCTCAACGGGGACGATGCCGCCGCTGGATTCCTGACCAGTGGTGGCACCGAGTCCATCCTGTGCGCGGTGAAGGCGGCTCGGGAGCGGGCCCGGGCCGAGCGGGGCATCGACCAGCCCGAGATGATCGTGGCCGAGAGCGCGCATGCCGCCTTCCACAAGGGAGCACACCTGTTCGGTCTGGAGCTGCACAAGACGGCGGTCCTGGACGACTGGACGGCCGACGTCGACGCCATGGCCGATCACGTCAACGACAACACCGTGCTGATCGTGGGCTCGGCCCCGCAGTACCCCCAGGGGGTCATGGATCCCATCCCCGAGATCGCCGCCCTGGCCGCATCGGCCGGCGCCAACTGCCACGTCGATGCCTGCATGGGCGGGTTCTTCCTCCCCTTCGCCGAGCGAGCCGGTCGGGCCGTCCCGCCGTGGGATTTCCGGGTCGACGGAGTCACCAGCATCTCCGCCGACGTGCACAAGCTGGGCTACGCCCCCAAGGGCGTGTCGGTGATCCTCCACCGCAACAAGGACCTGCGCCGCTACCAGACCTTCGTGTTCGACGACTGGCTGGGTGGCTTCTACGCATCGCCCAATCTCCAAGGCACGCGATCGGGGCTTCCCATGGCGGCGGCGTGGGCGGTCATGTCCCACCTCGGAATCGATGGCTACGTCGAACTGGCCCGCACCACGCTGGACAACGCCGACCGGATGCGGTCCGGAGTACGGGCCATCGACGGGCTCACGATCCTCGGGGACAGCCAGTACCAACTGGTGGCCATCAGCGCCGATCCCGCGAGCGACATCGCCATCGACATGTTCGCCCTGGCCGACGCACTCGAATCGCGCGGATGGTTCCACGATCGCCAGGGCCCTCCCGATTCCCTTCACGCCACCGTGTCCAACTCCAACGCCGGCGTCATCGACGAGTACCTGGTGGCGTTGCGCGCGAGCGTGGACGAAGTGCGGGGCGCGACCACCGACGATCGTTCCACCAATTACGCCACCCTCGAGTAGCGCCATTCGGTGACTGGACGGCGTCACCTGTTGACGCCGTTCCGGAGCCGGACGATCCCGTTTACCGTCGCCATCGGGTGCCGATGCGCGACCGACGAGACCCGATCCCTCATCTTCGGACGCAGCGGGCCGAGGGACATCTTGATCGCGCCGAACCGCGCCGTCGATGCTCGAATTGCGGCTCCTCGTCCACCTCCCTGGAGAACCCCATGCACCTCAAGTTTCCTCTCGTGCTCCTGGCCTCGGTCGCCTTGTTCACCGCAGCGTGTGGTGGAAGCGACGGCGATGGTGGCGCCGCTGAACGCGGTGGCGATGGCACGGTCACGGTGACCGATGGCGCCGGTGACGGCGATGACGTGGCGACGCAGCTGTTCACCGAGGGCGACTTCG
>JAOUEE010000033.1 GCA_029858875.1 Acidimicrobiia bacterium | reverse complement strand
TCCGGTCTTCTTCTCGGCTGAGACGTCGACCAGCTTCTGGGTGCCGGTGAGGTGGTCACCGGGACGGAGATAGCGTCGGTAGACGTGTTCGCTGTTGGTGGCGACGACACTGACGAATCCGGCGGCGTCGAGCTTGCCGTACACGCCGGCGTTGGGGTCGCGGGGGTCGCGACCGGGGCGCCGGCCCGCCCGGAGGCCGGGCATCGTCCAGGCATTGAGCATGGCCGGGGGAGCCACCAGACCGCCGTGGGGGCCGGCCGCTGCCGCGTCGGGGTCGGTGAAGTAGGCGTTGGTCTCCGACATGGCGTCGCACCAGTTGCGGATGGTCGCCCCGTTGACCGGGTCTCGGGCCACCTGCGGGGTACCGGTGGCCCCGACGTTCCTCCGGAGATCGGCCAAGAACTCGTCGGCGGCTGACTTGCTGGCGTCGTCGCTCACGCTGATGCCTCTTGAATGGGGTGGACCCACGGGAACCTATGCGCACCGGTGGCGGACGAGAAAATCCGGGTCGGGTTCAGGCGTCCTCGGCCTCGACAACCACGACGACCATCCCCGAGCCGGCTCGCTCGGCCGTCAGCCGGACGATTCCCCGGTCGACACCGGCGTCGACCAACACGCGGCGCAGCTGTCGGCCGCGGGCCCGTTCCTCGGAGCGGATGACGACCGCGGCGTCGGGTGGCTGGGCCAACGCCTGGACGGCCCCCACCCAACGGTCCACGATCGCGCCGTCGTCGAGCGCGTCCACCGCCAGGACGATACGCGTCTGGTTCCAGGGGACTGCGGCGGGATCGACGAGCAGCCCATCGTCGATCGGGCTGTCCCCGGCCAGTGCGCTCGCCGCCGCCAGCACTCGCGCCGCGGTGGCTTCTGATCTCACGGCACCGGTGATGGTCAGGTCGCCATCGATCGTGATGGTGGGGGCGGCCAGGAGGCGGGGATCGCCAAGGTCGGGTCCGCCGCCAGCGGTGGCCGGCGGCTCGGTCGTCGGCGGGGGGATCGTGCTGGGAGGGGTGGTGGCGGTGGCCGGTGGGGGAGTCGTGGACGCCACGGACCCCTCAATCGAGCCCGGCGGTGTGGTGGTGGTCGATTCGCCGTCGTCGGCGACGGCTCGATAGATCAGCCAGCTGCCGACACCGACCAGAACGGCGAGCAGCAACGCCAGCAGGGCCCATCGCATTTCCGGTCCGGCCCCGCCCGACGTGGGCTCTTCGACCGTCCCGCCGACGAGGACCGCGTCAACCGGCAGGCTGTGGTCGGCGAACGCCCGGGCGAAGCCGTCGTTGGTCACACCGCTGTCGTCTCGTGTGATCACGGCGTCGGTGAGGGCCGCGAGGCGGGTCTGTCGAGCGTCGATACCGCTTCCCGTACCGGTGACGATGACGCGGTCGACCTTGTCGCGCAGCTGTTCGAGCGCCTCCACCAACGAGGCCTTCTCGACGGCCCCGGTGGTGACCGCGAGGTATTCCTGGCCGTCGTCGGTCCCGACCTGTCGACCGACATCATCGATCGCCGGTCCACCGTCGGCCAGCGTGACCTCGTCCTCGATCGACGGGCCGACGTGCAGGTGCGCCACCGTGATCTGGCGTCGGACCAGTTCCGACGCGAGATCATGCGCCCCCCGGATGGCCAATTCGGGGTCGTGGACGTCGGTCAGCAAGTAGCACCGATGATCGACACTGGAGATGATCTCGTCGGCGACCACCTCGGCGTCGCCGCGGGCGACCGCCGTCATCGCTTCGGCCGGCGGTGCGAGCCGTGGGTCGGCCGCGTCGAACCGGTCCTCGTCGGTCCCGTCTTCGTGGCGATCAGCACCCACAGGCAGGAACTGGCTCTCTGCAGTGTCGTCGGACCGTGCGCCTTCGCGACCGCTGTCGGTCACCCGCGCCGTTGTCCCCGTGGTGTCGGCCGCGATCGGGGTGCCCGAACGGGCCACATCGGAGCCGGTGGGCTCGCCGGCGTGCCACGCGGGGCGGTCCTGGGCCACGTCGGGGGCGGGGCGCTGGCCGGTCCAGCCTGCGGCCGGATCGAGAACGAGATCGGCGTCGCGAGGGATGTCCAGTCGTTCGCGCAGCGTGCGGGTGTCGCTTGACGCGCCGTCCTGGCGGGGCCAGACCCGTTCGCCTGTGCGCGCCCAGATCACCTCTATTTCACCCGGCTCATCGCCGGGGGGTCGTGTCCACCGGCCGGCGCGCCAGCTCAGTGAGTGCCTGGTTTCCATCGTTCCACCGCGCCTTGGAATCACGAAACAGATGCTCAGGCTACTCGCGGCACGAGGGGCGAGCCAGCCGGACTCACCGCTGGCATCGGGAGCACCATGTCGTTCGGCGAGCGTCCAGCAGCCGAGCAGACAACGCGGTTCCGCACCTCGCACACGGCTCGCCGCCGCGGCCGTAGCAGTGGAGCTGGTGTTGGTTGGAGCCGAGATCTCCCGACGCGGTCCGGTAGTCACGCAGGGTGGTTCCGCCGTTGGCGATCCCCTGGGCCAGCACGGCGCGAACGGCGTGATGCAGCGAGCGTGCCCGGTCGCGACCCAACCGCCGGCGAAGCGGCGAGATCCGTGCCTCCCACAGCGCCTCGTCGGCGTAGATGTTCCCCAGGCCCGCAACGGGGCGCTGGCTCAGCAACTGCGTCTTCACCGGCCGGCTGCTGCGGTGCAGTTCGGCCCACAGCTGATTCGGCGTGAAGTCCTCACCGAAGGGCTCGGGTCCCATGTGATGCAGCGTGGCGATGCTGCGGTGGTCGCCGGCCGGCACCACCCGTAGGCGTCCGAATCGGCGAATGTCGCGAAAGCCGAGCACCGTGTCGTCGTCGAGTCGCCACCACGCCCGTAGGTGCGGCAGAGCCGGATCGGGGTCCCGCAGGAACGATCCGGTCATGCCGAGGTGGGCCACCATCTCGACGTTCCCGTCCGTCTCGAACAGGAGGTACTTGCCGCGCCGCCGGAGGTCGGTGAGGGTCTCGCCCACGAGGTCGAGGGCCGGGCTGAACTTCTCCGACGGGTGGCTGCCCGCATCGACCACCTGGCGGTCGGCGATCCACCCGACGAGAACCCGGCGAATGGTCTCCACCTCGGGAAGTTCGGGCATGTGCGAACGGTACCGGTGCGGTCATACGCTTCGGACCTCATGGGTGCCCCCGACGACGACCCGTTCGATGCCGCCGTCGACCTCGTCGAGTTGCTCCCGCCGGACTCGCTCGACGCCGCCCAGATCGAGGCGTGGGCCTCGGCCGTCCTCGCGATCGTCGACGACATCGCCGGGCTCATCGATGCGGTGATTCCGCTCCCCGCGCCCGGCGCGGATGCGCTGCTCGCCGGGATCGAGGCGGTCGCTGGGCCCGAGTTCGCCGGGCGGGCCCACATGGCGCGTCGAGCTCGACCGGCCGTGATCGCACCGTCTCCACTGCTTGCCGTGGGTACGGCGCAACCGGTCGACGCCACGCGCGTGCGAACGGCCGACGGCGCGGTCATCGCCGTGCGATGGACCCATGCTGACGACACCGGTCACACCATGCTCCTCGACATCGACGGCGCGGAGGTCACCGCCATCCGTCTCGCCGACGGGGGCGTTCTGGCCGCACTGGCCGAAGAGGAACAGGTCGGGTTGATCGAGGTCGAACCGGTTGCCTTGAGCTCGGTTCGTTCCGAGCTCTCCGCTGCCCTGAGGCGGCCGGTTCATGCGGACGAGGAGACGTGGGCCAATGCGCACCTGGCGCGTGCCCGCCTCCTGGCGCTGGGGGTCGATGTGGTGCCGGACTTCCTCGAGCCGCGGCGGGTCTTTCCCGGTGTCGATCCCGACCCCGATGCCGCGTCGTTCTGCGTCGCGGTTCTTCGTTCAGCGGTCGGCCCGCCGGCGGAGCTGCCGGCCGGCGAGCAGCAGATCGCCTCTCGAGCCGCTGCTCGCGTCCGCCCGGCGGAGGTGTCGGACGCCACGCAGGAGGAGGCCGACGCCCTGTTGCATCTGGAGTGGGCCGACTGGCTCGGCGCCGTCATCGGTCTCGTGCGGGCCGGGCCCGGGGCGTTCGCTCGCCCAATCGACCTGGTCGGCTACGTCAATCGGTGCCCCGAGGTGACCACCACCATTCCGAAGAAGGAGGCCGATCACGTAGCTGGATGCTTCGCCGTCGCCACGGCCGAATGGTCCGACCTGGCAATCGTTGCGGACGGGCGACTGACCGACCTTGGTCGACGAGTCCTGCCGGCGATGCTGGTCGATGTGGCGCACCGCGAGCGCGCCAGTAGCGTCGGGGACGACTGACTGGAGTCCGGCGCGGTGGCCACCACACGAGAACGGATGGAGTTCACCGAGGGAGAACCCGAGCCGGTGCTGGAGCGAATCGGATCGATGCTCGGCCGAGCCCGCGGGGACTGGGTGAACTTCGAGCCGATGGTCGACGACACCGTTATCGGTGAGCTGGCGGTTCGGCGTGGTGTGGCCGGATGGTTCAGCGCCAGGGGCTCAGACCTGCCCTACGCCACCCTGCTGGCGCCCGTCGATGGCGCGCGGCCGGCGGTCGGTTCGCTCGGGCTCCAGCACGGAGGGGGACCCAAAGCAGTCCGGGCTCTGACGGCGGCCGGGATCACCGCACCCGATGGTTGGATCCTCCGCCAGGACCACCCCAAGCGGGGACTGGTCTTCCAGCAGCAAGGCGTCGTGGACGCGGGGCAAACGCTCGAGTTCGTGTTCGCGGCCGCCCGCCGGTTGTGTCCCGTCGAACTCGATGGACGGTGGTCGGCGGTCATCCATCTGGTGGGCTGACGATCGATCTGAACTTGGGCCGTCGGGCCCATTTCAACCGCGTCGGGAATCTGGCACACTGGGCGACATCAGTCAACGACGATTGGTGACCAACCGATGAATCCCATCCAGACAACGACGTCTGGCGGAATGACCCTCATCACCGGCATCGGCCGATCAGTGATGAGTCGACAGACCGTCGAACGCCAGCAGGAGCTCCGGCGAACCGGGGCCCAGGAACCATCGGGAGCGGTGTCCACGGCGGCCTAGACGCCGAGCGGCTGGCCGAGCGCCAGCGAGACGGTTCGCGCCCGCCGGGCCCGAGCGGCCCGTGAGCGAAGCGAACGTGAGCGGAAGTTGCCGGGCCCGAACGAGCACCGAAGATGACGGGGGGTCGAACCATACGACCGCCCTTACGCGCGGCGGGTGGTCATTCTTCGTCGACGCCCGATTCCAGCTCTGGTGGAGCTTGCTGATCGGTCGGTTCGGCACCGCCGTTGCTCGACTGGACGGCACCCGCACTCAACCATGAGGGCCGCGGGCGAGCTGCGGTGCGGATCTGACGAGCCTTGGAGAGTGACGTCGTGGGTCGACCTCTGGCCGATTCGAGCGTCTGGCGTATCTCTTCGTCGCGGAGCTGGCGAATCGCACGCGTGACCTCGCGTCGGCGTCGGGGACCCATCGGGATCCGGTAACCCCGGGGTCGGAATCGCCGCTTGGGCCAGTTGTTCCCCAGGAAGTCGAGCAGGATCCACACAGCCACGGCGGCCATCCAGAAGAGGGCGAAGTACAGGAGGAGCTCTCGCTCGGTCAGGTCATCGAACACGTCAGTCAGAACCCCGGCCGTGGATCCGGCGGCGCTCTCAGGGTATGGGGACCACGGCCGCTTCGATGATGAGGTCGATCACACGTGCCGCTTCTGCGTGCCGGGCGACCTGCACCTGGTCGTTGAACGGCCCGTCGGCGCGGTCACTGGACGACCTCGGCACGCGGGAATCGACCACGGTCATCCCGCGGGTGTAGCGCCCGCGGGTCTCGACCGCCACCGGGAGTCGAATCGACTCGAACAGCTCGGGATGGGTGACCTGTAGCACGGCACAAGGGTCGTGCATGGCCGCGGCGCCGGCGGCTCGTGCTCCCGGCGTGCTCGCGGCGTAGAAGTCGAGGATGTCCGCCACCATCCGGGCGGTGGCGGTGTCGGCCTCGCGGAGGCGAACGGCTTCTTGGTGGCCCATCCGCACCTGATGGGTGAGATCGAGGCCGATCATCGTGAGCGGGTTTCCTGTGGCGAACACCTCGGCCGCCGCCTCGGGATCGGCCCAGATGTTGAACTCGGCCACCGGAGTCGCATTCCCGCCGGTGACACTGCCGCCCATCAGGGTGATGCCGGCGAAGCGGGTCAGCAACGCCGGGTCACGGCGCAGGGCGAGCGCGATGTTGGTGAGTGGGCCGGTGGGTACCAGCCAGACATCGTCGGCCGCGCGGTCCAACAGGAACTCGACGGCGTCACGAGAAGCGACGGCCCGCTGGAGTGGCGGCAACTCGGGCCCGTCGAGGCCCGACGGGCCGTGGACGTGATGGGCGTGAACCGGGTCGGCCATCAAGGGCCGCTCGGAGCCGGAGTGGACCTCCACGTCGATCTCGGCGATCTGGCTGACCAGCAGTGCGTTGGTGGTGGTGCGATCGAGCGGGGCGTTGCCGCTGACCGTGGTGATGCCCACGAGATCGCCGTACCGGGCGGCGCACAGCATGGCGATGGCGTCGTCGTGGCCGGGGTCGCAGTCGAGCAACAGCTTGGGTCTGGTCACGGCCGCAACCCAGCCAGCCGGTGTTCGACCTCGTCACGCGTGGGCAAGGAGGGAGCCGCTCCCCGACGCAGTGTGGTCGCCGCGCCGACCCGGACCGCCCACTCGACGGCGCCGGGGAGATCGCCCGGATCTTCGACCAGGTGGTCGGCCAACGCGGCGCAGAACGAGTCGCCGGCCGCGGTCGTGTCGACGGGCTCGATCACCGGTGCGGGGAACCGCTGCTGGTGGTCCGGGGTTACCAGCAATGCTCCCAGGGCACCGAGGGTGACGACGACGGCGGGCATCCCGAGTGTGGCAGCGGCTGCGGCGAGGTCGTCCAAGGAGGACGTCGGGTCGCTGCGCGTGAGGGCGGTCAGCTCCGTTTCGTTGGGCACGAGAACGTCGACCGCCTCGAGGAGAGAAGCGGGGAGCGGCCGCGGCGGCGCGGGTGCCGGGTTGCACACGACCATGCCTGTTGCTGCCTCGGCCGCGGCGGTGACGGCCTCGCCCGGGATCTCCAGTTGGAGGAGCAGCACCGGGGTGGCGGAGATGAGTGGCTGCGCGGTCGCGATCAGATCGCGGTCGACCGTTCGGTTGGCTCCGGGGCTCACCACGATGGTGTTGTCGCCGTCGTCGGCCACCGCGATCAGCGCGGTGCCGGTCGGGACATCCGGCGCCACGACCAGGTGGCTGGTGTCGACGCCGGCCGACGTCAGGGACTGCTGCAGCGCGTGGCCGGCGTCGTCAGCCCCGACCGCGCCCACGAATGCGGTTCGGCGACCGAGACGGCTGGCTGCCGTGGCCTGGTTGGCGCCCTTGCCGCCCGGGATTCGTTGCAGATCGCCCCCCAGCACGGTCTCGCCCGGCGCGGGATGGTGTCGGACCGACACCACCAGGTCGAGGTTGGCGCTGCCGACCACGACGATCTCGGGGCCCCGATCTCTCACACCACGCCCCGAGCCAGCTCGAGGGCCTGTTCGGCCAGGAGGTCGGCCTTGACGGCGATCTCTGCCGGGTCGGCGGTGATCCCGCCGCCTCGGCTTCCGAGCAATCGTCGGCCGTACACGCCTTCGACGATGCAGGCCTGCTTCCACCACGAGAAGGCGGTGTAGTAGTCGAGGTGATCCAGCTCGATGCCCATGCGTCCGGCGTATCGCCGGGCCACCTCCTCGCGACGCGGGAAGGTGTCGTGGATCGTCGGAGGGTCGGCGAGGAACGTGACCGGGTCATCGGGATCAGCCCAGTACTGGAGCGACCACGCGAAGTCGGCGATCGGGTCACCGGTGGTGCACAGTTCCCAGTCGAGCACGGCCGCCACGCGGTGGTCCTGGCCCAGGATGGTGTTGTCGAACCGATAGTCGCCGTGCGCCAGTCCGACGGGCAGGCGCGGCATCGGTCTGGCGACAGCCAGCCGATCGTGCAGCTCGAAGAGCAGGGGTGTGGGACGGGTATCCGCCCGCTCCACCTGGGTGCGCCATCGCTTGAGTTGGCGGCCGACGTAGTCGTCGTGCCGGCCGAGGTCGTCGAGGCCGACGGCGGCGAGATCGACCGTGTGGAACAGGATCTGCGTGTCGATGAGTGAATCCGTGGCCACGTCGGCCTCGGCATCGGTGAGGTCAGCACTGTCGGCAGCCGAACGCAGCACGCGGCCGTCCACGAACTCCATCACCAGGAACGGTGCGCCGGTGATGTCCGGGTCGGCGCAGTACCAGACCGGTCGAGGCGCCGGGACCGCCGAGTCGGCCAGCGCGGACAGGATGCGCCACTCCCGCTCCACGTCGTGCGCAGTGGGCAGCCGCGGGCCGGCCGGGGGTCGTCGCAGGGCCAGGCGGCGTCCGGTGTCGTCGGTGACCCGATAGGTCAGGTTGGAGCCCCCGGCGGCGATCAGCTCGAAGGCATAGGGCGGCCGCACATCCTCGAGGTGGTGGGTCAGCGCGTCGCTGACGGCATCGGCGTCGAGGCCCGGGTTGGCGGTGCTCATCGCTCGCAGTCTGTCACTGCCGCACGCGAGACTGCCGACCATGCCCGACCACGCGCCCCCGTCTCGTCACAGCCGTTCGATAGGAGACCGGGTGGCCGTCGTCACGGGCGCAGCCTCGGGAATGGGTCGGGCCACGGCCCAGTTGTTCGCAGCCGAAGGAGCCCGGGTCGCGGCCTGTGACTGGGACCGTGACCGGCTGGCCGCGGTCGTGTCCGAGATCGAAGCGGCCGGCGGTCGAGTCAGCGCCCACACGTTGGACGTGTCCGACGCGCGCGCTGTGGTCGAGATGGTCGATCAGGCACGAGCGGCGCACGGTCCGATCGACATCCTGGTCAACAACGCCGGGATCGCCCGAGGCGGAGCCATCGAGGGTGAGGACTACCTCGAGAACTGGGAGGCGGTGCTGGCCGTGAATCTCTCGGCACACGTGCACCTGATCCGAGCCTGCCTGGATGACCTGGCCAGGGACGGCGAGGGTCGCATCGTCAACATCTCTTCGACGGAGGGGCTCGGTGGCATGGCCTACAACTCGCCCTACAGCACGGCCAAGCACGGGGTGATCGGACTCACCCGGTCGCTGGCGGTGGAGCTCGGTCCGCGCGGGGTCACCGTCAATGCCATCTGCCCGGGCCCCATCAACACGGGCATGACCGCATTGATCGACGACGATCACAAAGCCGTGTTCGCCCGCCGTCGTACCGCGCTACGCCGCTACGGCGAGCCGGAGGAGGTGGCGCACATGACGCTGTCCCTGGTGTTGCCGGCAGCATCGTTCGTGACCGGCGTGGCGCTGCCGGTCGACGGCGGTCAGCTGGCCCGAACGCAGTGACCGCCACCTCGCCGCAACTGGTCGTGCGATGACGAGCCACCGGTCCTGCGGCATCAACGGTGCGGGTGTGGTGGCGCTCAGTGATGCGACTCGCGGGTCAGGATCGACCACGTGTGGCGGTAGTCCAGGAATGCGACCACGTCGGCCCGGACGATGGCTGGACTCTGATCGCTGGCGTAGTACTGCTGGGCGAAATCGTCGTCGGTGGCAAACCAGAGCTGGGACACGGCGACCGTGGCCGTCAGCTCCGGCGCCGCCGCGGTCACGTCGGTGATCCGGTCCTGGCGATAGTGTTCCACCCCCGGGTGCTCGGTTCGGACGATGTCGAGATGGCCGGCGTACCGAGCGGCGAAGGTTGCTTCGTCGATGTCGGCTGCCGCAGCCACGAACGAGATCTGCGTACAGCCGCGGCGCGGGCCGACGAGCGGCGAGGCGGACCCCGACCGCCGGAACTGGCGTCGTTCGGTGCACAGCACGCCGGCCACGGCGAGATCGTGGGATCGGGTCACCTCCACGAGGGTGTCCGGGCGGTGGCCGTCGATCTGGAGCACGCCGGCCGCCCCTGGCGGTGACGGCCAGCTTCGGCGCGGGTCCAGCTCGCCCACCGGATCGATCGAGAGGTCCAGCTCGACCCGGTGCCCGGGTGCTCGGAGCTCGGCGATGGCCGCGTCGATGGCCGTGTCCGTCGCTCCCGACGCCAGAACCGCGAGCGTGTGCCGGGTGAGATCGCTCATCCTGGCGGTTCGATGAGCTCGAGGACGTTGCCGTCCGGGCCGCGGAAGAGCAACGCCCGCAGCGGGGGGAGTCCGGGACCCATCCTCAGCGTGGCCGGCGGCGACAGGCAGTGCACACCTCGCTCCACGAGGCGTCGGTACCGGCCGTCGAGATCATCGGTCAGCATGGCCATGCGGAAGATGCCGACGCGGTTGGCCGGCGCAGGGGGAGTGGCACCGCTGACCTCGTCGGCCCGGTCGAAGGCGATCGTGAACCCGTTGTCGTCGACCACGCAGCCAGGGTCGTCGGCCCGCCGCATGCCCATCACCTCGCAGTGGAAGGCGACAGCCCGGTCGGGGTCGACGCTTCGAACCCGCGCGCCGACCAGTGCCGTGGCTGGGCCCCGTGCGATCATGATGGGAACGCCGTCGGGGTCCGCCGTCGCCTCGTTGATCGACGGATGGGTGAGCTCGAGCGACCGCCACCCCATACCGGTCAGTGCGGCTGGCACCGGTGGCGGGAGTTGCCACTGGAGCAGGTCGACGAGCGGGCCGGGCTGGCCGCCCTCCAGCAACCAGGCCTCCCATTGGGCCCGATCGAGACCAAAGGCGTGGCCCGGTTGCGGCTCGGTGGGCGCGGTGTGGATCACCGGGGTGAAGCCGAGCCGGTCGACGTAGAAGGCGGAGCTGGCGGTCAGGTCCGAGCAGTTGACGTTGAGGTGGTAGACCGCGGTCATGTGGTCATCGGCCCCGACGGGCGCCCGGTCGCGGATGAGGCCGGGGCGAATGGGTCGCCCATCCACCCCGGCCGTCTCCAACGCTGATGCCGATGGCCGTAGCGGCCATCGGCGCCGTGTCCTGCTCCAGCGGGAAGAGTGGGACCGGCAGAGGACGTATCGACCTGGTCCGTCCGGGAGTTGAGCGATTCAACCCGTTGGGGACACTCAGCCGGTGAGGCTCTCTTCGAGCTCGTGCAGCCGCTTGACCGCACCGACCAGGATCTTCTTGGCCAATGTGGGGCTCTCGTCGAGCAGGCTGGCGAACTCACGGCGGTCGAGCGCTTCGAGCACCATGTCGGTGTCGGCGGTCACGGTGGCCGTCCGGGGAACGCCGGCCACCACGGCCAGCTCGCCGAAGAAGTCGCCCGGACCCAGCCGGGCGATCACCTTGCCCTTGCGGCGGACGGTTGCCTGGCCTTCGACGATGATGAGGAACTCCCGGCCGGGCTGACCCTCGACGGTCAGGTCGGAGCCGGCCCGCTTGCGGACCTGCGTGATGAGTCGGCTGATGGCCTTGAGCTCGCGCCCCGAGCACTCCGAGAAGATGTTGATGTTCTTGAG
This sequence comes from Acidimicrobiia bacterium, assembly GCA_029858875.1. Lineage (GTDB taxonomy): Bacteria > Actinomycetota > Acidimicrobiia > Acidimicrobiales > SHLQ01 > JAOUEE01. The sequence continues at coordinate 7,365 of JAOUEE010000033.1, read as the reverse complement.
CGTGTCGTGCGACGGCATCGTTCGTCCCCCTCTGTCGGTCCGCTATTGCTACTACACGAGCACCCGGTGCGCCCGTTCCCGCGGCGGTCGTCGAGGTTGTTCCGCCCGGCGCTTTCCGGTCTCCGAGGTTGATGACGTACGCTCGGGCGCCGTTCTTGCCGAGCAGATTCGGAGCACAGTAGATGAGTGACAGCGGCGACTTCTGGAGCCAGATTCCCGGCGGTGACCTGATCGGCTTCTGGCGGATCGCCGAGGCCGATCCGGACCGGTTGGCCGTGGTCGATCCCGATCACCGTCAGATGACCTTCGGAGACCTGGCCGGTCTCACCAACCAGATCGTGCACGGATTACGGGCCCTGGGGCTCGAGGTCGGGGACCAGGTCACCACCGTCCTGCCCAACAGCTTCGAGCAGGTGGCTGTCTGTCTGGCCGCCTTTCAGGCCGGCTTCTACGTCACCACCGTCAACTGGCATCTCGTCGGGCCCGAGATCGCCTACATCGTCAACGACAGCGAGACCAAGGCCTTCATCGTGTCCGACGAGTTCGCCGATGAGGCGGTGCGGGTGCTCGGCGAGACCGACGTACCCGAGGCGAACCGATTCGCCGTGGGCACCGTGCCCGGCTTCCGGCCCTTCGCCGACCTGATCGCGGGGCAGGCCGATACTCGCCCCGATGACCTCACCACCGGCTCGTACATGTTCTACACGTCGGGCACCACCGGCCGGCCCAAGGGTGTGCGTCGTGCCCTCACCGGCGGGCATCCCGACGAGAACGCGTCCACCGGGGGTGGCCTGTTCCTGCTGTTCGGGATCATGCCCCACGCCGACAACGTCCACCTGACCCAGGCGCCGCTCTACCACACCGCGGTCAACAACTGGACCACGACCTCGCTGCAGCTGGGCCACACCGTCGTGCTGTGTGGGCGGTGGTCGGCCGAAGATGCGCTCGACCGCATCGATCGCTACCGGGTCACGCAGAGCCACATGGTTCCCACCATGTTCAACCGACTCCTGCAGCTCCCCGAGGAGGTACGGGCCAAGTACGACGTGTCGTCGCTGCGCCGCATGATCCACGCCGCGGCGCCGTGTCCGATCGAGACCAAGAAGCGCATGATCGAGTGGTGGGGCGACTCCATCTGGGAGTACTACGCCGCCACCGAAGGGGGCGGGACGCTGGTCGGACCCGAGGACTGGCTGAAGCACCCCGGCACCGTGGGGACGCCGTGGCCCACATCGGAAGTCATCGTGGTCGACGACGAAGGCAACCAGCTGCCGCCGGGCGAGAGCGGCACCATCTACATGCGCATGGCCGGCAGCAGCTTCGAGTACTACAAGGACGAGGAGAAGACGGCCAAGGCCCGCCTGGGGGGAGAAGGCTTCTTCACCGTGGGAGATGTGGGCTACTTCGACGAGGACGGCTACCTGTACCTCAACGACCGCTCCAACGACATGATCATCGTGGGCGGTGTCAACATCTATCCGGCCGAGATCGAGGGTGCCCTCCACCAGCACGAGGCGGTGGCCGACGTCGCGGTGTTCGGCGTCCCCAACGAGGATGTGGGCGAGGAGATCAAAGCGGTCATCGAGCTGCGTGAGGGCTGGGAGCCCGTCGACGGGACCACCGAGTCGATCATGGTCTTCGTTCGAGACCAGATGGCCAAGCAGAAATGGCCTCGGTCGATCGACTACACCACCGAGATGCCGCGCGACCCCAACGGCAAGCTGTACAAGCGAAAGCTGCGCGACCCCTACTGGGAGGGCCGGGAGCGCTCGATCTGACTGCGAGCGTTCAGACCGTCACTTGACGGCCACCGGATTGACCGGTGATCCGCAGCCACCCACGAAAGGCTGAGGCGACGCCTCCAGGAAGAAGCTGTAGCGACCGTCGGCCGCGCAATCGGCGGCCAGGCCCTCGAGGTTCCAGTTCTGACCCTGCGTGAGCCCCATGTCGACGATGTCGAGCATGTGCACCCCCAGCATCGCCCCGTCGAGCTCGCTCGGGAAGCATTCGAAGATGTAGGTGTCCGTAGCCACTGCAGCTACCTCGTTGCGGTGGAACCAGCGGGCCGCCGACAGGCCGGGACCGGGGCTGCCGCTCCAGCCGCCGTAGGTCTCCTTGTCGCCGTCGAGGTACTTCTGGATGAGCCCGGTGCGCAACAGCACGATGTCGCCGGTACGGATCTCGACGCCCTGTGCCTGCGCCACGGCATCGAGCTCGACATCGGTGATGGCGTGGCCGAGCTCGACGATGTCGGTGTCGAAGTGGCGGGCCACGTCCAGCAGCACCCCCCGTCCCGTCAGGCTGGCCACGTTCTCGATGCCCAGCTCGAGGGCGCCCTGCTCGGTGACGCCGCGGTCGGGTCGGCCGCCGTAGAGCACGTTGTCGTAGCTGACGTGGGCCAGTCCGTCCCAGTGGGTGCCGGCCTGCAGACCCATGACCACCACGTCGTCACTGGAGTGGAACGTGTCGGCGTCGGGCAGCAATCCGGCATTGATGGCCACCATGGTGCGCAGTGGGTTGACCCGACCGGGCACCGCGCCGATTTGGATGCCGTCGGTCTGGAGCGGCACCGCCAGGCTGATCCGGCGACCGGTGCGGATCTCGGATGCGGCCGCCGCCACCACCTCGTCGGTGAGGAAGTTCAGCGTCCCCAGGCGGTCGTCATCGCTCCAGCGTCCCCAGTTTCGGACGGTGTTGCGAATGTCGAGAAACTCGTTGGGCAACATGGTGGCGGACCCTAGCGGAACGCTCCCCGCCGATTGGTCTGCCGTTGATCTGGAGAATGGCGCCATTGGTGCGCCAGCACAGGATCGACCCCGCGGAGAAGGCCGACAGGATCGACCCGGCGCTGAAGACGGACAGGATGGACCCGGCCGAGAAGGCGGACAGGGTCGAACCCGCGGAGAACAGCGACCGAGCCGACAGCATCGAGAAGGCCGACCGGAGGCTGAGAACGGAAAGGGCCGAGTCCAGCGAAAGGGCGGAGTGGATGGCTTCGGCCCACCGCGCGGACAACGTGGGGTGACCGTCGAGGCTCGGGATGGCCATGGACACGACCGTAGCCGGTACGGTCTCGTCCGTCGCCGGCCGAGACCAGGTCGACCCGGTCGCCATGGCGATCACACCGAGAGACGGAGAGTGCCCCATGCAGAAACCAGTGATCGTCGACGCCGTGCGGACGCCCATCGGCAAGCGTGGGGGCCACCTCGCCGGAGTCATCGCGCCCCGTTTGCTGGCCACGGCCACCCGCGGCGTGCTCGAACGCAACGGGGTCGAGCCCTCCGAGGTCGACCAGCTGGTGGCCGGCTGCGTCACCCAGGCCGGTCAGCAGGCATCCAACATCGGCCGCACGTCCTGGCTGAGCGTCGGCGATGACTACACCACCGCCGCCACCACGGTCGACTGCCAGTGCGGCTCGGGTCAACAGGCCAACAACTTCGTGATGGGGCTCATCGCCACCGGCGGGGCCCAGATCGGGATCGGGTGCGGCGTGGAACAGATGTCCCAGGTCCCCCTCGGAACGGCCGCCCGGGGTGGTGGCGGCTACTACAAGGACGACAGCTGGCCGTGGGACGAGGCCGACAACGGCCAGTTCGGTGCCGCCCAGCGGGTCGCCGATCGCCGGGGCATCACCCGTGAGCACACCGATGCCTTCGGCGCCCGATCACAGCAGAAGGCGGCGACCGCGTGGGCCGAGGGCCGTTTCGATCGCGAGATCGTACCTGTGCCCGATGCCCCCCAGATCGACAAGGAGGGCCAGCCCACGGGTGAGACGGTCACCGTCGAGCGCGATCAGGGCCTGCGGGACACCACCGTCGAGGCCCTGGCCAAGCTGGCGCCGGTCATCCCCGACACGGTGCACACGGCGGGCACGTCCTCACAGATCTCCGACGGCGCGGCAGCCGTGTTGTGGATGGACGAGGACGTCGCCCGCGATCGCGGGGTCAAGCCCCGGGCTCGAGTGCTGTACCACACCATGGTCGGTGCCGACCCCTACTACCTGCTCGACGGTCCGGTGGACGCCACCGCCAAGATGCTGGACCAGACCGACTTCTCCATGGACGACTTCGACATCATGGAGTGCAACGAGGCGTTCGCTGCCGTCGTGTTGAGCTGGGCCCAGGTCTACGACATCGACATGGACAAGGTGAACGTCAACGGTGGCGCCATCGCCTTGGGTCATCCCGTCGGCTGCACGGGCAGCCGCCTCGTCGCCACCGCCTTGCACGAGTTGGAGCGGCGCGACCAGGAACTGGCCCTGATCACCATGTGTCAGGGCGGCGCACTCGGGATCGCCACCGTGCTCCAGCGCATCGACTGATCCCGCTCACCAATCGGCTCATCACAGCTGGTCTGGTCGAGGCAGTGTGCGCCGTCGCCGTGTCGGCTCGCGGCCCTGCTCGGACGGAGGACGGGTCCGTTGTCCGTGCGGAGCGAGCGCGAATGGGCCCGACCGATGGCGGCGGCCCTTGACCGCCGAGCTCCTCAGGGGTCGAAGATCAAGAAGACGGTCGGCACCCAGCCGGTGCGCACGCCGTCCAGGTCGATCTCGGTCCAGCCGGTCGGTGTGCTGACGCCGGTGGTCATCACCTGTTCGCGGTCCGCCAGCTCGTGCACGATGGGATCGATGCCCGACGGACCGAGATGCACGGTCACCGGCCCGCCGGCGCCATCGATGGTCGCAGCGGCCGGCTCGAGTGGGCCGGCCGAAGGTTGCGCGACATGGAGCTGGACCGTGCGGGCCCAACCGCTCGTCGCCCGATGGGTGGCCTCGGTCCAATCACCATGGGACCGACCAGTGGCCAGCGCCACCTCGTTGCGGGGGATGCGGCCGATGATCTCGCCGCCGGGAGTCAGCCGCAGGTTCACGCCGCCGAGGCCGTCGGTCGCCATCACGGGTGTGGCTGCGGCGAAGGGCGAGTCGGACTCCTCGGTCAGCTCGGCCAGGAGAGGGGTGTAGATCCATCCCCGCAGGTTGGAGGTGCGGATCTCCGTCCAGTCATCGACGGCTCGACCGGTGACCGTCACCGCGGTACCGGTCGGCAGCTCCACGATCGTGTCGCCACCCGGGCCCTCGCGCAGATTCGCACCTGGCTGTCCGGCGACCACCAGCTCGGTGTCGGCCGGCCATGCCGCGTCGACGATGGACAGCGCGGCAGTGGGTTCCGGGGCCGTGTCCGCCTCCTCGTCGCTCTCGACCGGCGCCAGGTAGCCGCTGTGCACCCATCCCGATCGGCGATCGACGTCGACGTAGAACCAGGACACGTCGTCCACCACGCTGACATTGCCGCTGGCGGTGACGATGGTGTCGGCGGCCAGGCGCGTGATCGACGCACTGTCCCGACCGGGAGCGACCCGCAGGTGCAGCCCGTCGTCGGTGTTGTACACCAGCCAACGTGACGTCTGGAGGCCCTCGACACTGAAGGCGAGCGGGCCATTCGGCCCTTCGGTGGTCGACGTGACCGGCCGGGCCTTTCCATCCCCTCCCGCCAGACCGTCGCCCGATTCGTAGCTGCAGCCGGCGATCGCCACGGCGAGGGTAACCATGAGCGTGAGCGTGAGCGGGACCGAGCCGGCCCGGGCGGGGCCGCGGCGGCGACGAAGGTGCGAGGTCACCCTCGTCTATCGGACGGGCTCCTGGTGAGCTGAGCGGTCAGGCCTCGGCGACGAGGTACCAGACGAAGGCCGCGTAGGCGATGCCGATGAGCCACCAGGGCACACCGAGCGCCCGCAGGAGCACGGCGATGACGGCCATGGGAACACCGATCACCATCACCCGGATGGTGATCTCCCACACCGCGTCCCGCTGGTTCTTGCGATCCTCGGGGCTGGTTGGCTCCATGTCACCAGTGTGGCCCCTCGCCGGTGATGCGGTGCGCATCCGCCCTCCACCGGCCAGGCCGCCGCCGCGATGTGGGCCACGATCGATCCACGAGGACGCGGCTCGCATTTGCGGTGGCCGGCGAGCCCGACCAACCTCGATTCCGTGAGTGAGACGAGCCCCCGGGCACAGAAGCAGCGCGAACGCGAGCGACGCGTGATCGAAGCCGCCATGCGGCTCGCGGCCCAGGGCGGGTACGACGCGGTGCAGATGCGCGAGGTGGCCGCGAACTCCGACGTCGCGCTGGGCACCATCTATCGCTACTTCAACAGCAAGGATGCGGTGTTGGTCGCCGGACTGGCCGGCTGGTTGGGCCTGGCCCGAAAGCGCATCGCCGCGCAGGGAATCGTGGCCGACACCGCCGCCGACCAACTCGTGGCAGTGCTGGACTCGGCCATGTCCGGTGGCATTCGGCAGCCTCGCCTGATGGGAGCGCTCATCACCGCGCTGGCGTCGACCGATCCCGAGGTCGCGCAGTACAAACTGGTCGTCGAACAAGAGATGGCCGCCATGATCTCCGACGCGCTCGGAGGATTCGACGGCGTCGATGTCGACGGTGTGCGCCGGGTCATCGGCCATGTCTGGTTCTCGTCGATCGTCAGCTGGGTCGGTGGCATCCGCGAGTCGCACAGCATCAATGACGAGCTGCACCTGGCCGCCCACCTGCTACTGGACTGACGGTCCTCGCTTGCCGGCCGGATCGTGGCGCTCGAGGAGTGGCAGGCAGTCGACCGCCGTGAGCGGCCGGTTGAAGTAGAACCCGACCGCCTGGTGGCAACCCAACTGCTGGAGCTCGTCCAGCTGGAGTCGGGTCTCCACTCCTTCGGCAATGGTGGTGATGCCCAGGCGGTGGGCCATGTCGATGACCGCCGCGACGATGGCGTGGCTCTGCGCGTCGTGACCCAATCCCGAGACGAACGACCGGTCGATCTTCAGGACGTCGATCGGGAAGGTGGCGAGGTGAGTGAGTGACGAGAACCCGGTGCCGAAGTCGTCGAGGCCGATGCGGATGCCCAGCTCGCTGAGCTGTTGTAGCTGGATGTCGGCGCCGACGGAGTCGGTGAGCACGGCCGACTCCGTGAGCTCGACGCACAGCGATTGGGGTGACAGATGGTGCTCGGCCAGCGCGGCGGTGATGGTGGGCACCAGGTCGGGCTCGGCGAACTGGCGGGCCGAGAGGTTGATCCACACCGGTGGCACCGGCCTCTGGATCAGGTTCTCCCAGAGTTTGATCTGGCGACAGGTCTCACCGATGACCCAACGGCCGAGGGGCACGATCAGGCCAGATCGCTCGGCCGCGCCGATGAAGTCGCCGGGCATGACCAGTTGGTCGTCACGTTGCCAGCGCACGAGCGCTTCGAAGCCCTGGAGAGTGCCGGCCTGCAGGTCGTGCTCGGGCTGGTAGTGCAGCACGAACTCGTGGCGCTCGAGGGCCCGGCGCAGCGCCGTCTCCATGCTGTCGACCCCGGCGAAGGCACCGTCGG
>JAOUEE010000294.1 GCA_029858875.1 Acidimicrobiia bacterium | reverse complement strand
CCGGGTGACCGTACTGCTCGATCTGCGACAGCCGCAGTGCACCGAGGACAGCCTCGACATCACCGCCTCGGTGGCCGCCAGCATCCTCCATGCCGCCCATCACCGGCGCGAGCTGACCCGCCTGGTGACGACCACGGGGCTCGATTCGGGATTCGGTGGTGGCGCCGTGCACGCCGACGCACTGCTGCGGGCGCTGGCCCTGGTTGACCCCGGCCGCCCCGGGACGCTGCTCGACGCCATCGATGCCGCGCTGGCCAGGGCCGGGCGAAGCGCCGTGGTGATCATCAGCAGCGGGCTCACCCCCAACGACGAGGGTGCGGTGCGCCTGGCCCGCCATCGGGCGGGATCCTGCTCGGTCGTCGTGGTCGATCCCTCCGCATGGGACCCCGAAGCGCCCGATCCCGGCCTCGAGCCCGCCTTCGGGCACATCACCGTCTCGCGCCGACATCCGTTTCCGGGTGCCTGGGAACATGCGGGCCGCCGTCGCGGCGGCGCTCCGGCCGGGTTCACCACATCGGGGACCGTCAGCCGATGATCATGGACCGACGGCTCCTGCCCATGGTCGAGCTGGCCACGGTGTTGGTCACGTTGTCGATCATCGTCGGATTTCGCCGGCTCTTCGTCGACGACAGCTTCATGGGACCACTCGTCGTCGTCGCCGTGGTCACGCACCTGCTGGCCATCGCCCTGCGCCGTTTCGGACGAGGCCTGCTCGTCACCGCCGTCACCACCCTGGCGGCGCTCATCGGCGTCGTCACGATCCAGCACTACTCGGCGACCGCCCGATGGTTCATCCCCACCAGCGACAGCCGCGAGCTGCTGCGGGTCGACCTCCAGACCGCATGGGACGTCTTCGGCGAGGTCGCCGCTCCCACCGAGGCTCTCACCGGCTTCCTGGTGCTCTCGTCCGTCGGCATCTGGCTGTGCGCCTTCCTGATCGACTGGGCGGCCTTCCGCCTGGGTTCCAAGATCGAGACGCTGCTGCCACCCGCCGCCCTCTTCGGTTTCCAGGCAGTGGTCGGCGGCGACCGCGGTCGCGTGGCGGCCGCGGTGGCCTTCGGCGCAGCCGCGGCGTTCTTCGTCCTCTCCCACCGCGTCGCCAGCCTCGAGCGCGACGGCCGGTGGCTCAGCGATGACGCCGGGCCGGGCCACCTCGCCCTGCTCCGTGGCGGTGCGGTGGTGAGCGCGAGCGCCGTGCTGATGGGCTTGGCCGTGGGTCCGCTGTTGCCCGGCGCCGACGACGAAGCACTGGTGCAGTTCCAGCCATCCGGCGAGGGAGACGGTACCCGCTGGGTCGAGAACCCCTTGGTGGACATCCGCAGCAAACTCTTCGAGCAGTCCGATGCGGTGATGTTCACCGTCACCACCACCGCCGAACCCGACTACTGGCGCATGTTGTCGCTGCATGAGTTCGACGGCCGACAGTGGAGCACCTCGGACAGCTACGTCGGCGCCGACGCCGAACTGACCTCGGCCCAGCCACAGGAACTGGGCACCGAGCGGGTCAACACGCAGTTCGTGATGGTGAACCTGGTGTCCAACTGGGTGCCGGCCGCCTACGAGGCCCACCTGGTGACGGCCCCGGACTTCACCCCGAACTGGAGTCCCAACACCGGGGCACTGTTGATGCCCGAGGGGCGGCCCCTGGAGTCAGGCGACTACTACACGGTCGTCTCGCAGATACCCGACCGAGACGTGGCCGCCGTGGCCCGATCGGGCGACGAGATCCCCGACGACATCGCCGAGGTGTACCTCGACCTGCCGAGCGATTTCAGCTCCAGTGTCCGCGACGAGGCCCAGCGCATCGTGGGGGGCGCCACGACGCCCTACGAACAGGCCCTGGCCCTTCAGGATTTCTTCCGCGATGGCTCGTTCACCTACGACCTCCAGGTGGCCGCCGGTCACTCCACCGACGACATCGAGAGCTTCCTCTTCGACGTGCGGGCCGGCTACTGCGAGCAGTTCGCCGGATCCTTCGCGGCCATGGCCCGCTCGGTCGGCCTCCCCACCCGAGTCGCCGTGGGCTTCACCCCCGGTAGCTACAACCCGGACCGTGGCTGGTACGAGGTCCGAGGCACCAACGCCCACGCGTGGCCGGAGGTGTGGTTCGCCGACGCCGGATGGGTGCGGTTCGAACCGACTCCGGACCGGGGCCTACCCCGTGACGAACCGGTCACCGGCCTGCCGCCCGTCGAGATCCAGAACGTCGTCTCCGACCCGGCCGCAACCGACGGCGTCACCGTGCCCACCACCGTGCCACCGCCGACGATCACTCGACCCGCGGTTGGTCAGGTGCCCCAGGGCGGCGAAGCCGACGGGTTGTTCTCCGGCGTCCAGAGCCGCACGGACAGGGGTCCGCTGCTGGTGGTGTCCTTCGTCATCACCGCCATCGCCGCAGTGGTCGCCATGCTCTGGGCGGCCAAGCATCAGCATCACCGCCGGCTGCGAAGTGCCGACGCTCCGGTTCGGGTCCAGGTGAGCCGGGCGTGGGACGAGGCGCTCGACGGATTGGCCATGACCGGCACCACGGCCCAGGAGGCCGAGACCGTCAACGAGTTCTCGATCCGCGCCGGTGAACGGGTCAACGACCGCACGGCCCATGACTTGGCCCAGCTGGCCCAGCTCACCACCTCGGCTCGCTACTCGGGAACCGATCTCGAGGCCCAAGAGGGCCACGATGCCCGCGTCCTGGCCACCGGCATCCGAACGTACTGCAATGCCCAGGTGAGCCGACCGCGCCGACTGCTCTGGGAGCTGGACCCCCGCCCGATGTTCCGGCCCCGCCGTTAGCGCGGCCTCGAGGTCCGGACCAGTGCGGGCTCAGTCGTCGTCTTCGTCGGTGCGACGGAAACGGTCCCGCATGCGGGTGCTGGTGGAGCCGAGGTAGTCGCGCAGCCCGGCCCCGCGCATGTTCTGGGTCATCTGCTGGAGCCCGACCCGGCCGAGTTGTCGAGCGCTGCGCTCGAACAGGAAGGCGGACGCCAACATGATGAGAAAGCCGCCGAAGGCCACCACGTAGTGGACCGACAGGGTCATCCACAGGAAGACCACTCCGACCACGAACCCGAACATCGACCACTTCATGTTGCGGAAAGCATGGGTGTACACCGTGGTCGACCCCACTTCGCGGGCCAACGCGGGGTCGGTCTCGTAGAGCTGTTGCTCGATCTCGCTGAGGATGCGCTGCTCGTCTTCGGAAAGCGGCACGATCTGGTGGTCCTTTCGCCCATGCCCCATCACGTCGGCTGCTCGGGGATGACAGGTGGGTCTGGCAAATCATCGCACAGTGCGGCACACTCAACAACGCGAGGCCCGCTCACTACCATCGGCGCGCACCGGGCCGGCCTGAGCAGCCGAATGGGACCGAAGGCCGGGTCGGTCCGATTCGCTGGGCGACTCAGCCGTCGGGGCCCCACTGCTGGTCGCCTCGTCGCTTGACCCGGACCCGTCCGGCATCGCACAGACTGGCCGGACCGATCGCGTCGCTGCCGTAGCGAGCCCGGATCTCGTCGACGGCAGACGTCGCGTCGTCCCATGACGGACCGCGTAGATCGTCGAAGCTCATCTGGCGGTTACCGCCGACCACCAGCCCGCTGGCGGCCACGCCGAGCAGGCGGACCCCGACGGACACGTCCAAGGTGTCCAACAACCGCCGTGCGGCGGGCACGATCTCGCCGGCCGTCTCCACCGGGAAGTCCATCGTCGTCGAACGGGTGAGGGTGCGAAAGTCCCCGAAGCGCACCTTGATGCTGATGGTCCGAGCGGCCAGCTCGTGATCCCGGAGGCGGGCCGCGACCGCGTCGCCCATGCGCACGAGCTCACGACCCAGGTCCTCGGGCTCGTAGCGATCGTGGGCGAACGTCTCCTCGTGACTGATCGACTTGGCGGCCTGGTCGGGCTCGACCGATCGCTCGTCGATGGCGTGGGACAGCCGCCACAGATGACGACCGCTCGCATCACCCAGCGCGTTGATCGCGGCCGCTTCGGGCAGCTCGGCCAGATCACCCACGGTGGAGATGCCCAGACGCTCGAGCTTGGCCAGGGTCTTCGGGCCCACGCCCCACAGCGCACGAACCGGCAGCGGATGCAGGAACGCCAGCTCCTGACCGGGCTCGATCACGTGAACACCTGCGCCGAACGCCGGTCCGCTGGGCGTCGCACTGGGTTTGGCGGCTTCCGACGCCAGCTTGGCCAGGAACTTCACCGACGACACCCCCACCGAGCAGGTGAGTGCCTCCTCGTCCACGACGCGCTGGCGGATGCGGCGGGCGATGGCGGGTGCGGAGCCGTGGACTCGCAGTACCCCTGCCACATCGAGGAAGGCCTCATCGAGCGAAAGCGGCTCGACCAGCGGGGTGAAGTCACCGAAGATGGCCATGATCCGAGCGCTGACCTCGGCGTAGAGGGCGTGATCGCCGGAGAGGAACACCGCTTCGGGGCACAGCCGCTGCGCCTGGGTGGACGGCATGGCCGAGTGGACGCCGTACGCCCTGGCCTCGTAGGACGCCGCGGCCACCACGCCGCGCGCCCCCCGGCCTCCCACCACGACGGGCTGACCCCGTAGCTCGGGGTTGCGCAACAGCTCCACCGACACGTAGAACGCGTCCATGTCGACGTGGATGATGCGGAGGG